>VFJV01000056.1 GCA_009885895.1 Gammaproteobacteria bacterium | reverse complement strand
GAAGCAATCCAGTTGCAAAACTGTAATACAATCATGCGTTTTCAATAGACTATACTCTACGCATTTGTAGTTAGGGGGTGTTGTCTTCACCCATCTCGCCCTACTATATGACAGAATACGTCACTCCTGGGGCTCGAGGACTGGTCTTCTACCCTAAAAATAAACTGCTAAATGACGGTAGGACTATTTTTGCTCTTTCGAAACCGTGTCAAAAGGAGCGAGTAGTTAACCTTTGCTTTTAGGTCAAGTTGGCGCTTAAAAAATCACCCAAAATTAGGATCTAAATAAAATTTTCCATAAGGATCATCCTCTTTGTATTCCTTCTCCTCCCCCGAGGGTGGCGCAGATTGCGTAGAACGACCAAAAAAAGAATAAATCGAACTAAGAGAGCGGCTTTCTTCAGTAGAAGCAGATATAGCCAAAGGTTGGTATTCCGGATCTGCTTTCGTTATCAGCGTATTGCATTGACTCACCCAGCGTAAAAATAGAGCAGCAGCGGCGAAGCCTAGCCCTATGGTATAACCCATTGCAATACCATCTACCCCTAAGTCCGTAACAAACCCAAACACGGCTGCTAAGCCTATTACAGCAAGCATACCGCAAAAAGCAATGACAATAGGCACAGATATATCCTCGAAAGCCCTAGATTGTTGCAGTAGGTTGTAACGAATATTATCAAATGCTACCCCAGCCGCCATGATAGGAACCAAGCGTCTTAATTCTTTGGAAACTTCAGGGGTTGCGCCTCCTGAAATAAATTCTAAGGCTTTAGGATAAATTGCCACAAGCAAAGGCAAAGGGGTTAAGTAAATAAGGCTGGTGATTAACCCACCTCTGGAAAGTTGCACGGTAAACTGAGCCATTTTCTGGAGGAGATCAGGATCTGTTTGACTGTTTTTGATACTCATTGCGCGAGTGACTTCTTGCATGCAGGTCATACCAATCGCCGCTAAAAAGATAAAATCAAAAAATAGAAGTTGCATGCAGTAGGACATGGCTGACTCTTGTTCAACGCCTAGTAATCCGCTGAAAATACCAATGACCAGCGCCAAAGATAAATCGATGCTATAACTTAGAAAAAAGGCCCAACCATAGCGTAGCATGTCTATTAACACACGGGTATTACGCTGTAAAATATCCCAAGATATTTGAAAAAAGTTGAATTCGCTGCATTCTTTGTTAAACTTAACGAATAAACCAAAGCATAGAGCCGTTAAATAGGTTTCCACAACGAAGCCTAAGGCAATGCCTGTTTGATCTAGCTCAGGGGAAAATGTAAACCCAAAGCCGAGCAAAATAGACAACCCTAATCCGATTGCAAAAGTTGCGAGCGCAACCGCCCCGGCTTCTTTATTCTTACCGAAACTCAACATTATCAAACCCAGTGCAACGCGTAGCATTAGGGCGGGGACGGCAAAAGAATAGGGCCTTAAGAAGCGCTCCGCTGAACGTGCTACACTGTCTTGTTGATGAAAAATGCTTGTCATAATAGATCTAGAGAAATAAAGAGAGGCCCAGCATGGAATAGAGACGGCTGTAGCCATAAGAAACGCGTAAGGACCTACACTTTCAATTCGCTCTTTCAAACCGGGAATGGCTGTCAAATCAATTGCATTTCCATGCTCATCTTCTGCCAATACTGAATGCGGGCCCTTATTTTTTTCTGCTTTCCATTCTTCCAAGCTTAAAGTCAGGACATTTATAACAGATAGCACAGGACTCATTGAGATGACGCAAAAGGTATTCATAATAGTAGAGACTAAGGTTGCAGCTGCCGTATCATCTTCCGATTGGCTGACGAGTTGCAGTAGTAACACGGATGCGTATACCTCAAAACAAAAAGTAAAGGAAAGGCACATGGGGATCCCAACTTTTGAAATATGTTTAAAAATATCCCAGAAAGTAACCGAAAGAGTGGGGTCGCCGCTTTTTACTCTTTCGATCAATTTATTAAGGTCATCATTCTCAGGGGAAGGATCTGGTGTTACTTGCTCTAACTCGTCTTCACTTCCATCTTGATTAATAAGCATTATTGTTGGATTAGTCATACTGTTCCGTCCTTATACCGTTTGAATTATTTTGATTATACTCTACGCATGTGTAGTTTAGGGTGTGTTGCCTAGTTTACCTATTGTAGCGCGGGCTATTCTACACTGTTGTCCAGAAGGTTTTCAAGGGCTCCATATAATAAAGGCATGCCTTCACCGCTCTGGCTGGACAATTGCACTCTAATGGGTTTATTGTTTTCATCAAACTGTGTTTCGGCTACGGCGTCTGTTAATAAGTCTAATTTATTATAGACTTCTAGAATAGGTAGATTCCCTGCCCCCAGCTCTTGAATAATGGCTAAGACGGTTTCTTTGTGCTCTTGGTGTAGAGGGTCGTTTCTGTCGATGACGTGTAATAATAAATCGGCTTGTAAGGTTTCTTCTAGTGTGGCTTTAAATGCGTTGATTAAATCAGGGGGCAGATGACGAATGAACCCTACGGTATCGATTAGGATAATGTTGCCTAACTCCGGAATATAGCATTGTCGTGAGGTAGGATCTAATGTAGCAAAAAGTTGGTTTGCAACGTAAACTTTGCTGCGCGTTAATCGGTTAAATAGCGTAGATTTTCCAGCATTGGTATACCCCACCAATGCCACACAGAGTGTTCTATGGTTTTGGCGTGCGCGCCGATTTTGGTTGCGTTGTTCGGCCACTTTATCTAGGCGAGCATTAATGGTCGCGATGCGTTTTTTGATTAAACGACGGTCGGTCTCCAACTGTGACTCTCCAGGACCACGCATGCCTATGCCACCTTTTTGCCGTTCCAGATGTGTCCACCCTCGCACTAGGCGGGAGGATAAATGTTTTAACTGAGCCAATTCTACTTGCAACATACCTTCAAAGGTACGCGCTCTTTGGGCAAAGATGTCTAAAATTAATTCGGTACGGTCGATGACCCTGCAGCCTAATACGGCTTCTAAATTTCTACTTTGCGCAGGCGATAAATTGTGATTAACCAGTACCACAAAAACGGGGTCGTGGTTTAATAATTCTTTTATTTCATCCAATTTTCCTGTTCCAATAAAATATTTTGCGGTAGGATTTTGGCGCGTGGTTTGTATCACGTGGTGTGGAATTAATCCGCTAGACTGAACCAACAGTTTAAATTCTTCTAAATCTTCAATTTTTTCTGCGGCGTGAAAGTTCACGTGTATTAGTAGGGCTTTGTTTTCTAAAGTGGGCTCGATTTTCAAAAAAAATGTACCTCTGCTGCGTTATAATGCTATGAGTATGGGGCGACTGTTGTAGGGGCATGGATTTGCCCCTATCCTGTCAAAACTATTCATCCTCTTCTTGTGCGGCTGCTTCTGTGGTAGCGGCTGTTGTTGCCATATTTAAATTCACCGGTCGCGCAGGTACGATGGTTGAAATGGCATGTTTATAGACCAGTTGGCTAATGGAGTTTTTTAATAATACAACTAATTGGTCGAAAGCTTCAACTTGTCCTTGTAATTTGATTCCATTGACCAAATAAACAGAGACAGGGACTCTTTCTTTACGTAATGCATTTAAGAAAGGATCTTGTAACGATTGCCCTTTTGACATGGCATTCTCCTTATTTTGTTTAACATAATGTTTAGTGTCGCGAAAAGGCTGGATTATTCGCCTGATCCGTGGCCACTAGAAAATTCCTATAGAATTCGGGGGGGGGACCAAAGGGTATAGTTCGAATAGCATAACAGCTAAATAAAGAGAACGCCATAGCCAAGAGCGACAAAAAGCATAAAAAAAACATCTTTTTTTGAGTTTTCCTTTTTGTATTGTTTTGCCAACTATGTCATAATGGCTGCAGTGCTTAGACGAAACTCTGTGCGGGGCGCAATAATGTTTAAAAAATTACCTCTTTGTATCGTTTTTCTGCTTTTGTTCGGTTGTGGGGTATTTGTTTCTGAATCCCAACCAGGGGTCCCTACTACTTATTACACTGAATCAGTGGCAGCTTACGTGCAAAAAGCGAATGCAACACAAAACGGCAATCAAAAGGCCTATTACTACATTCAGGCCGCAGGCCGTGCGTTGCTGGATGGAGAGACAGCAGCGGCTAAAAATTATCTGGCTATGGCGGATGGTCGTGTGCTGTCACCTAGGCAAAAAGACGAAAAAGCTATTTTGGCAGCTAAAATAGCAAATAATGAGGGGAATAACGTAGCGGTATTGAATAATCTAGCCCAAATTAATCAGCCTGAAAATTTACAGCCAGAGTTAGCGCGGGCCTACTATCAATTGGCCAGCCAAGCGCATCAAAAGGCTGGAGAAACTGTCGCCTATTGTCAAGATTTAATTCATTTGGGCGCGGTATTGCCTAGCAACCAAGCTATTGCTGCACGGCAATCCACGTTATTTTGCTTAGGTAGTCTAACGGACAGCACCCTTGCAAGCATGGCCAGCCAAAGCAATAACAACGAAGTATTGGGTTGGATTGCCATTGCGCAATTGAATAAAATCGGCGATGCGAATGGCAATTTTCAAGAAAGCTATGCACGCTGGGCGCAACAATACCCTAATCATCCTGCTAATATTTTATTTACCGCACAAACGAATAGTAGCACCGCAACAGAGCATGCAACGGTAACCGCTAATGTAGATGCATCGCATATCGCTCTATTATTGCCTACAACAGGTTCTGCCTCCGGTGCGGGTCTAGCGGTACGCGATGGATTTATGGCGGCTTATTACAACCACCCTTCGGGTCACAGCGTGAAACTGTATGATACCAATGGCATAGATATTTCGTCGGTGTATAATCGCGCTCTCGATGAAGGGGCAACCTTAGTCGTAGGGCCGTTAACGAAGTCTGAAGTGAGCCGTTTGGCTGACGCTGGAGTCAGCGTGCCCACTTTGGCGTTGAACAATATTGCCACAAAAAATGCTAAGCGCAATTTTTATCAATTTGCACTATCCCCTAATGATGAAGCGGAACAAGCGGCAGAGCGCGCTTATGCACAAGGCGCTACGAGTGCCTTAGTGATAGCACCTTCTGATGCTTGGGGGCAGGGTATAGTCAATACCTTTGCTGCACAATTTGCACGCTTGGGTGGGCAGGTGCGTGAATCGGTGTCCTACACCAACAGCACTTCATTAGACAGCATGGTTAAAACGGCGTTGCAAGCCAAAACGCCTAATGCTAAAAACAACGATAAAAACACACCTAACCGTAGGTCCGACATCAATGTTATTTTTCTAGTGGCAACACCCGATAAAGCAAGAGCAATTAAACCATTGCTGAATTTCTATTATGCAGATACGCTTCCTGTTTATGCAATATCCGTTATTTATACTGGGGTGAATGAGCCTTTCAAAAATCAAGACCTCAATGGTATACAGTTTTGTACTTTACCCTGGTATGTCAGCCATTCTTCATCGGTAAGTTTAGCCAAGGCCAATGCATCTACGCTAACGTCAAGTACAACCGGATTATATGCCTTTGGATATGACGCCTATAACATGGCAATCAATTTTAACCAATTGGCAAATGGACTTTCTGGCGTTACAGGGGAATTGTATTTAAAACCTAACCAGCAAGTGTATAGGCAAGGAGTCTGGGCGCAATTTAGAAATGGCGAAGCGAGTTTGATTTGAATAAAACAGAAGTACAATCCATAGGGCAACAAGCTGAAACGTGGGCCTTACATTATTTACAGCAGCAAGGCTTGAAATTGGTGGCACGTAATTTTTATTGCCATAATGGTGAGATTGATTTAATCTTGAAGGATAAAGAAGAGTTGGTGTTTGCTGAGGTGCGATACCGCCGGCAAAAAAGTCACGGTACGGGCATTGAAACGGTGAATGGGGTTAAACAAAGGAAGATTATTCGTAGCGCTGAATACTACTTGTATAACCAAAAGTTATGGGATCATCCCTGTCGTTTTGATGTGGTTGGAGTGAGTGTAGATGAGGTAATGAAGGTTGAGATTAACTGGGAAAAAAATGCTTTCGATGCCAATTGTTATATGTAAAATGAGAGTGCGTTAACATGAATGCGTTGGAAAGAGTGCAAAATCATTTTGCACAAAGTATACAAACAAAAATTGCTACAGCCGATATGTTGTCGGAATGTATCGTACAAGGTAGTGAATATTTAGTGGCGGCGTTGCTTTCGGGTAAAAAAATATTGGCCTGTGGTAATGGAGGCTCTGCTGCCGATGCGCAACATTTTGCCGCAGAATTGGTCAATCGCTTTGAAGTGGAACGGCCCGGATTGCCGGCCATCGCGTTAACCACCGATGTGTCTTGCATTACGTCTATTGCCAACGATTATTCCTATAAAGAAATTTTCTCAAAACAAGTGGAAGCCTTGGGGCAAGCAGGCGATGTATTATTAGCCATTTCCACCAGCGGTCAATCAGCGAATATTAATTTTGCAATAGAAGCAGCGCACATGAAAAAAATGACCGTCGTTGCACTGACGGGACGAGATGGTGGTACTTTAGCGCCGCTGTTGGCAACCAGCGATCTGGAAATCAGGATCCCAGCGAATAATACTGCAAGGATACAAGAAACACATATTTTAGTGATACACTGCTTATGTGATTTAATCGATTTTAGCTTATTTCCACAGGGGGAATGAAAATGAAAAAATGTTTAGCCTTATTATTATCACTGTTTGTCTTGTTTTCGTTATTAGAAGGTTGTGTTGTTGCTTTAGTTGCGGGTGTAACGATAGCCGGGGTCGTGATCTATGAAGGGCGTAGTCCTAGTGCCTTGAACTTAGACGGCAAAATTTCTTACGATGCGGAACATAAAATTTTTGCAGATAAAGAGCTGGATAAGCAAACGCGTATTATTGTTTCTGCCTTCAATGGGGTGGTTTTGTTGGCAGGGCAAGCGCCTACTGACGAAATGCGTGTGCGCGCTGGGGCTTTGGTGCAAACGGTGCCTGGAATAAAGAGGCTATACAATGAAATTACCATCGGCACACCTATTTCAGTATTGACACAGTCTAGCGATAGTTTAATTACCAGCAAAATTAAAACGCAGCTGCTTGCCACCAAGAGTTTAAATTCATCGCAAATAAAGATTGTGACTGAAAATAACACCGTGTTTATGTTTGGTCAGCTAACGCGAGGCCAAGGAAAAACGGCAGCCGATATTGCCAGCAAGTCTTCTGGTGTGCAAAAAGTGGTTACATTGTTTGAATATGTAGCGTAAAGGGGGATTAGTAATGAATAAAAAATGGTTTTTTGCGGCAATTCTTATTGCTGGTTTGTTGTTATTGGTGAGTATCGTTCGTGCCAGCGATAAACCGACTACACCACAAGTGGTGCAATTGGCATCTCCTTATCCTAGCTTGGATCGTATTCATTATGTGGTGCAAAAAGAACAATGGGTGATTAGCGATTCAGCGCGTGTAATCGTGGGTGTCAATGCAAATTTAACGGATGAGGCATTGGACCAGTTTCAAGACAAAATGAATAAAAATCTAGCAATGCTGGCTAAAAATGCGTCTTGGCACATTACCCAGTTTAATCGTAACCAGGATAGTTCGGGTTTGGAGCAGGTATCCGCACAGGCTGAGGCGCGTATAGATAATTCGACTTTAGCGGGTTTGCGTGCAAAAGCAGATAAATTAAGCTCTCCGGGAATAAAATACGTCATTGTTGATATTCAATATGGCCCTAGTGACGAAGATATCCAAAAAGCAAAAAACACGTTAAGGCAAAAAATGTACGCTGCCATTGAAGAAGAAATACGGTCTTTAAATAAATTGTATAAACAAGATTTTTTTGTTAACAGCATTGATTTTGACTTAAACTCTGATTTTGGATCGGCTCCTTCGCCTATGCTTATGAAATTTTCTGGGGGAGCTGATAATGGCGCTGTACCGGTTAATCAAAAACTTGTGTTGCAAGCCGATGTAATCTTGGCGGCTAAGGTGTGATGGGGGTCAATTTGAAACAATGGTATCGCGCATGGCGGTATCGATTGAAATTAGATAAAGATGAAATTGCCTTTTTAATGCGTGCCTTGTCAAAAAAGGATACTGCCATTGATGTGGGGGCGCATAAAGGGGCTTATACCTATTGGATGAGGCGCTGTGTAGGCAAACAAGGAAGAGTGATTTCATTTGAACCTCAAAAAAAATTGGCTGATTATCTAGCGCATATTTATGACGCCGACCCTGTGGTCACCATAGAAAATAAAGGGCTTTCTTCTCAAGATGCCGAGAAAACTTTATTTATGCCTGAGGGGGGGGTAGTTCACCAGGAGCATCCTTTAATCAGCATGGCGATGACATTACGCGTGCTGCCGAGATAAAAACCTGCTTAGTGTCTACGGTTACGTTGGATAATTACGTAGCGCAACATCAACTGAACAACATTCGTTTTATAAAATGCGATGTTGAAGGGCACGAGTTAGATGTGTTTCGAGGGGCAAAAAACACCCTGCAGACACAAAAGCCTATTGTTCTATTTGAATGTGAAAACCGTCACCAAGCCGGTGGGTCGATTCAAACTGTTTTTGATTATTTGAACAGCTTGGGTTATGAAGGTTACTTTTTTCTTGATCATGAGCTAAAGCCCCTACGGTTATTCGACGAGATAAAATATCAATCTCATTTGCAAGGGCTCTATATTAATAATTTCATTTTCAAAATGCCAACTCGGCCCTAAAGGCAGCGATAGTGTGCTTATAGTCCGCTTGGGCTTTAAAAATACTCGATCCTGCGATAAATTCATTCGCGCCATGCGCGGCAATGTTTGCAATATTGGACAGTTGCACGCCACCATCCACGGCTAAGCGGACCTGTTTAAGCTGGCGTTGATCCAACCAAGCACGGGTTTGCTTAATTTTCGTTAACGCGCTGGGAATAAAGCTCTGGCCACCAAAGCCTGGATTAACCGACATCATTAAAATAATATCGATTTTGTCTGCGACATAATTGAGGTAGTCTAATGGGGTTGCAGGATTAAAAGCTAATCCTGCCAATAAGCCGTGTGAACGAATTAGCGCCAGGCTGCGATCGACATGGCGACTTGCCTCAGGATGAAATACAATGCTACTGGCGCCGGCTTTGGCAAAAGCCAGCGTTAAACTGTCTACGTCTTCCACCATTAAATGCACATCGATGGGTGCTGTAACGCCATCTTGTCTTAAGGCTTCACACACCACTGGCCCCACGGTTAAATTAGGCACATAATGATTATCCATAACGTCGAAATGGATAGAATCGGCACCTGCGGCCAACACATCGTGCACCTCTTTGCCGAGGTGTGCAAAATTGGCGGATAAAATAGAGGGGGCAATTAAATAGTTCATATTTTAGAATCAATCCTTAATTCAATGGCGTCAAACAATACGCCGCTAATATTTAACGAACAGGCTTCATCCACTTCACGTATGCAGGTGGGGCTGGTGATGTTAATTTCTGTAACGCATTCGCCAATCACATCTATTCCCGCAAAGATAACACCGCGATCGCTTAATACAGAGCCGATTGACCGCGCCATGAGTCTGTCGTGTTCATTGATTGGTTGCACTACACCACGACCGCCACGGGCTAAATTAGCGCGAGTTTCCCCTTCTTGTGCAAAACGGGCTAAAACATAGTCTATGGGTTCACCGTTAACCAGTAAAATACGTTTATCTCCTTCAAGTATAGCCGCAATATAGCGTTGCGCCATTACTTTGCGCTGTCCGTATTCCGTCATGGTTTCAATCACTACGTTTATATTCGGATCTTCCTTCGTTAACCTGAAAATAGACGCGCCGCCCATAGCATTTAAAGGTTTAATGACGATGTCTTTATGCTGTTGTAAAAAATCTTTTAATTTAGTTGCATTGGAACTCACCAAAGTGGGCGGTGCGTACTGTGGAAATTCGCTTAGAAAACATTTTTCATTGATATCACGTAAGGCTCTAGGCTTGTTGGCTACAAACGCACCCTGTTTTTCAGCCAGTTCTAAGATATAGGTGTTAAAAATATAGTTCATATTAAAAGGCGGATCTTGTCGCATTAAAATAACCGTCATGTCTGACAAGAGCAAATCTTCTGTCATAGGGCTTAAACGGTACCATTCGCGTTCATTTTGAAACACTTCTAATGGTTGGGCAATGGCGTAGGGTTTTCCATCTAGGCTGTATAGGTTATCAGGGGTGACATAAAATAAGGTGTAACCGCGTTTTTGCGCTTCCCACAACATCGAGAGCGTACTGTCTTTTTTATACTGTATATGTTCAATCGGATCCATCACGACCGCTAGTGTTTTAGTCATGATACAGATCTCATTTCATAGGCGCTTGCCAATAAAGCAATGCGGGCTAAAACGCTGTAGGCATACAAACGTCGACTAGGCATATCGTTAGGGATAGGGTTATTGCAAGATCCTGAAAAAGGAATGGGTTCAAAATACATGCCCGGACTATTCAGATTCTCATTATTAGCGCGACCCTCATGCAACCTATAAAATCCCCCTACGACGCATTGCCCCAACATATAGACCACCGGCTCAGCAATGGCTTGGTTTGTGGGATTCACTTCATGGCTGTATACCCCTTCTTGTATCAACACCGAGGTAATAGCCTTACGCCCTTTGCCTACCGCCATGCGCGTGCGCGCTTTGCGATTCAAAGCATAGATTTCATCTACGCTTTGAATGGTCATAATACCCATACCATAAGTGCCCGCGTCGGCTTTAACAATGACAAAAGGCGGCTCTTTTATAGCGTATTCATCGTATTTTTTTTGTATGGCCGACAGTAAAGAGGCCACGTGTTCGACCAAACACGCTTCGCCTTCACGCTCCATAAAGTTAATATCGCCACACTGTCTAAAAAAAGGATTTAATTGCCATGGGTCGAGTGACAATAGTTCAGAAAAAGAATAGCACACGTTTTGATAATGTAAAAAATGCTCTGATTTTAACCGCGAGGCCCAACCTAATGCCAAGGGTGGGTAAATGGCTTGCGAGAGATCCCTTAAAATGTCTGGGACGCCTTCGGATAAATCATTGTTTAAAACCACCGCGCAAGGTTTAAAATCGCCTATGTGCACGCTGTTGTTATTACGTTCTAAAGGATATAAGGTAAAAGAACCCATCCCTTCTACGTCAATGGTTTTTTCAGCGATCACCGCAGGGTCGATTGAAGCGACCCTAACGTCAAAACCCGCCTTCGTTAAAATAGTAGACAACACCAATAGACTACGAAAATAATACGTATTGCGCGAATGGTTTTCCGGAATTAATACGATTTTTTCACATTTTGGCATGTGCCGTTGCCAGTAGTGTTGCACTGCCAAATGCGCTAGGGGAATTTGTGCGGCATGAAGGTTATTAAAGCCCGCAGGAAAGAGATTGGTGTCAATGACCGACATTTTATAACCGGCGTTGCGTATGTCCACCGAAGTGCTAAACGGAACTTGATAATCGCCCCACTGTTTTCTAAACCACGTTTCTATTTTTACCATTTCAGTGCTAAGCTTAATTTCTAATGGGCTTAGGGGGCGATCGTTTAACACCAGGGAATTTTGCATACTTGCCTCAATAACGGTAAAAATCAGGCTTGTAGGGCCCTTGTTTGCTTAAATTTAAATAGTCTGCTTGTTCCGTCGTTAACTCTGTTAGCTGAACGCCTAATTTTTCTAAATGTAGTCTAGCCACTTGTTCATCCAATAATTTTGGCAATACATAGACTTTGTTTTCATAATTTTTATGGTGATGAAACAATTCAATTTGTGCCAAAACTTGATTGGTAAATGACATGGACATCACAAAACTAGGATGCCCGGTGGCACAGCCTAAATTCACCAAACGTCCTTCGGCCAGAATAATAATGCGTTTACCGTCAGGAAATATCACATGGTCGACTTGCGGTTTAATATTGTTCCATTCATATTGACGCAAGGAGGCGATATCGATTTCCGAATCAAAATGTCCTATATTACAAATAATGGCCTCATTTTTCATGCGCACTAAATGTTCATGGCGTATGACATGATAGTTGCCCGTACAGGTTACAAAAATATCACCCTTATCCGCCGCGTCTTCCATGGTAACCACTTCTAAGCCTGCCATGGATGCTTGTAATGCGCAAATAGGGTCTACTTCGGTTACCCACACGCGCGCGCCATAACTTTTCAAAGCCTGCGCGCAGCCTTTGCCCACATCGCCATACCCTAAAACAACGGCAATTTTGCCGCCAATCATTACGTCGGTGGCGCGTTTAATGCCATCGACTAAGGATTCTCTACAACCGTATAAATTATCAAACTTAGATTTTGTAACGGAATCATTTATATTTAAAGCCGGCACTTTTAGCGTGTTCTTTTTTTCCATTTCATACAAACGGTGCACACCGGTTGTGGTTTCTTCCGTTAAACCAAATATACCTTTTAATAAATCAGGGTGTTGTTCGTGTAAATAGACGGTTAAATCGCCGCCATCGTCTAGGATCATATTGGGTTTCCACGTAGGATCGCCTAACACGGTTTGCTCTATACACCAATTGTATTCTTCTTCCGTTTCACCCTTCCAGGCAAACACAGGAATGCCGCGAGCAGCCATAGCGGCTGCAGCCTGATCTTGGGTTGAAAAAATATTGCAAGAAGACCAGCGCACGGTGGCACCCAAGTCGACTAAGGTCTCAATTAAAACCGCGGTTTGAATGGTCATGTGCAAGCAACCCAAAATGCGTGCGCCGCGCAAAGGGTTTTGTCCACGGTATTGCTCGCGCAACGTCATTAACCCAGGCATTTCAGTCTCGGCGATTTGAATTTCTTTACGCCCCCAATCTGCCAGCGATATATCGGCTACTTTATAATCTGTGTGTGTCATTGTGTATTCTCTAATTATGTTTTAACGCGTCTACTTTATCCAGTTTTTCCCAGCTAAATCCTTCTTCATTGCGACCAAAATGCCCATAAGCGGCTGTTTTAGCGTAAATGGGTCTATTCAAATCTAGCATACGTATAATGCCCGCTGGGGTCAAATCAAAATGTTGGTCAATCAAACCAATGATGGCCTCATCCTCTAGTTTAGACGTTCCGAAAGTGTTGACTGAAATAGAGGTTGGTTTTGCAACACCGATTGCGTAAGAAACTTGAATCTCAATACGAGACGCAAGACCTGCGGCAACGATATTTTTAGCAACATATCTACACGCATAGGCTGCGGAGCGATCGACTTTGCTCGGATCCTTGCCAGAAAAACAACCCCCACCATGACGTGCAAAACCGCCATAAGTATCGACAATAATTTTTCTACCGGTTAAACCACAATCGCCCAAAGGACCCCCAATGACGAATCGGCCCGTAGGATTGACTAAAAACCGAGTGTCTTTAGTCAGCCATTTCTCGGGAAAGACCGGCTTGATGATTTCTTCTATGACCGCTTCACGCAAGTCTTTTTGTTGAATATCCGGATCGTGTTGTGTGGATACAACCACGGTATCTACGTGGGTAGGGACATCATTTTCATAGCGAAATGTCACCTGGCTTTTTGCATCGGGCCTAAGCCAAGGCAATACTTTGTCTTTGCGCAACAGCGCTTGGCGCTGCATTAAACGATGTGCATACGTGATGGGTGCAGGCATCAACACATCGGTTTCGTTGCTGGCGTAACCAAACATTAAGCCTTGGTCTCCTGCGCCTTGTTCTTGTTCATTGCTTTTATCTACGCCTTGCGCAATGTCTACGGATTGTTTGCCTATGGCCGTTAACACAGAGCAAGAATGGCCATCGAAGCCTAAATCGGAATGATCGTAACCAATTTCGATAATTTTCTTGCGTACTAATTCTTCAATGTCTACCCATGCAGTCGTGGTGATTTCACCCGCGACCAACACCATGCCTGTTTTAACCAAAGATTCGCAGGCCACGCGCGCGCGTGGATCTTGTTTTAGAATATGATCCAAGACTATGTCGGAAATTTGGTCGGCAATTTTGTCTGGGTGTCCTTCAGATACGGATTCTGATGTAAAAACAAAGTGTTTTGTCATTAAAAATTTACCTCTAAGGGTTAAGGGATGTTATTATACCCGCTTTAAAGAAGGTATTCTACTCAAAATGAATTGGATAATGATCGACCACGAAGATTCTTTCACCTATAACATAGTACAATATTTTAGCACGCTGGGTTACCCCCTTCGTGTCTACACTGCTAAGCAAATCGATTTAGAGGGCCTACGCGCCTTAAAACCCAGCGCGGTCATACTATCGCCGGGTCCAGGGCATCCTAAAGAGGCTATTTTAGCGCTGGATATTGTTCAAAATTTAACCTGTCCTATTTTAGGCATTTGCCTCGGCATGCAGGTCATAGGTTTGGCCTATGGCGCAAGCATTGTACGCGCGCCCGTACCCATACATGGGAAAATCTCGGCCATTCACCATACTCAAAAAAGCATTTTTGCGCATATTCCTACGCCTTTTGCTGCCACACGGTATCATTCGCTGGCCATTGCCAACGAATCGCTACCGTCCGATCTAGCGCTATTGGCGTGGACCGAAAATACGGCGGGCAATACGGACGTTATTATGGGCATACAACATCGGCAGAAACCCATCGTGGGTGTACAATTTCATCCCGAGTCTATTTTGAGCGAACAAGGCTATAAGCTGTTCGATAATTTTTGTATACTGGCAAGATTGCGGGCTTAAAAGGATAATGATCGTGACATTAAAAATCGCTACACGAACGAGCAAACTGGCTTTAATACAAACACAGCAGATCATTGTTGCGCTACAAAAGATACTTCCACATCTTAACATTGAGATAGTTGAAGTACTCACTGCAGGCGATCGCATTCAGGATACATCGCTTGCCGAATTAGGCGGCAAGGGCTTATTTGTAAAAGGTCTAGAAGAGTGCTTGTTAAGCGGTGCAGCCGATATTGCGATGCATTCGTTAAAAGACGTACCGCCTAAACTAGGGAATGATTTTTGCATAGCGGCTGTTTTGGAAAGGCAATCTGCGCACGATGTGTTGGTCAGTAAGAAATACAATAGTATCGCAACACTGCCCGCGGGTGCCATCGTAGGCACCAGCAGTGTACGTAGAAAAGCGGCATTATTACATCTACGTTCTGATTTAGACATTAGAATGATCCGTGGGAATGTGGATACGCGCCTTAAAAAAGTACACGACGGGCAATTCGATGCAATAATCCTTGCCGAAGCGGGCCTTAGAAGATTGGGCTTAGAAGAGCAGATTAAAGAAATTCTAGCCTTAGACAGTTTTATCCCTTCCGTAGGCCAAGGCATTATTGCCATTGAATGTTTAGAATGCCGCCACGAGTTAATTGAAGTCGTACAAAAAATAAATCACCCTCCAAGCTATGCCATCATGACTGCCGAGCGGGCCATGAATCATGCGTTGAATGCATCGTGTTATTCACCCGTAGGTAGTTTTGCAACAATAATGTCTGAACAGTTGCAATTGCACGGTGTAGTGTGGAGCTTGGATGGGTTACAGAAAATCGAAACCCGCCAATCGGGTGCTATTCAAGATGCGGAAAACATCGGACTATTGGCGGCGGAAGATTTAACACGGCAAGGCGCGTTTACGTTGTTAGGGCTGTAATTATATCGCATGAAGTTAGCGAAAAAGCGACGAGAAATGCTTGACAAAGCATTAAAAAAGGATAATCATAGGGGGGAGTAATTTAAAAAGGGAAGTGGCAGCCGGGCGATTAAAAAAACGGCTTATCACTACACTATGGGGCGCAATCTTGTATAAGCATCTTATATAAGAAAGCGCAGCCTGCACGGTGCCGAAAACACCCTACAGGCCACTCACCATAACAACCTTACCATAGGATGTCAGGCTAATGAAAAGTTTAACTCAAGATCACGGCTACGCACAAGTAGATTGCGTTTTTTTAAAACACGCGTCTATTCACTTTGTCTGCATAT
>VFJV01000047.1 GCA_009885895.1 Gammaproteobacteria bacterium | reverse complement strand
TTATTTGAACATGGACTGGATTTTTGCTCTTTTTTTATCCTTTCCCGAGAATAGCTGCGCCTTTAGCGTAGAGGTGTACACCTATAACCGATTCATGCTATATTGGCGAAAATTTTGCGCCTTCCCAAAGCCCCTGCGTACAGCGGTTAATGTTTAGAAGGCGCTAAACATTAAATATGGATACCCTAAAAATGACCCTTTCTCTAGAAAAAAAATCCAATAGCAACGCTAAGAAATTATTTTCACTCTATAAAACACAGCCTATTTTGCACCAAAAAATCCTACAACTAAAAGCCATGTTATATTATATCGAGACAAAAGGCCAATTTCTTGCAGCATTATCCTATTCGAACCTGCACCACACAAACCATAAAAAATTTACATCCGCTACCGTAAATCCGATATTAAATAGCTTAAAGGAAAATAATTTACTAGAAAAAGACTTTAATTGCCATTCTACTATTTTACATCCCGTTTTAGCCGATGCCATTTCTAACGATAAAGCCTTTGTTTCTGAGACTTTAAAAAATTTAACTCGTTTTTTTTCTCCAAAAATAAATCCCTTTTCTTTTGAAGGCTCCCTACCTAACCTGCGTCTTGCACACATTGCGGCTCATATGAACGATGAAGACTTTTTCATCAATGAAGAAAATAACTCGGCAGAAGGTTTTAACACATTCGTATACACCCATCTTTTTCGCTCATTCTATGCTCATGACTTAGACCCGGAGTGGATTAAAACGCGTACTCCCGTGATCCAGCTGTATTTATTATGCGTGAAGCTGTCTTCCTTTAATTCCCATCTTTCTTTTTTTGCTCCGGATGCGCAGCAATGGGTGCGTTTTATACGTGAGCACGATTGCGTGTTGTTAGCAATCCAGCATCGTTTAGATAAGCATTCCTTTTTGATGAGCCAAATCATACAATTGTCTTTTTCTTTCAATACACTCTCATACATAGAGCAGTGTCTGCCCATTTTACCCCAACAATATTACACCTATGAAGCGCAAGGTATGTTGGCCTTTTTTAAGGGCAATAAGCCAGATGCACTGAAATGTTATGCCAAAGCAATGCAGTTATTTAAACACAACTCCCGTAAAAATGAGTGGTTTAATAGAAATATACATGGAATATTATATATATTATCCTTGTTAATGCAAACGCCTTCAGCCGAGGATCTTAAAAAAGCAACCGGCATCATAGATGGCCTGAAAAAAATAACCACACGCAACGCGCTTATTTATGTGTTAAATGCATTTTTAGATTTAAAGCGTAATGACTCTACGGCTGCAATTTCAAACTACAATTATGCCCAATCCATTTTGAAACAAGACTCCATAGTATACCCTTTTTTGCATGCACTGAACCATTGGGTGGCAACTTTGCTGTCACCCGAAAAAACACCTAACTGGTTGAAAATCCATGAAGACGCTTTTCAATTTTCCTACACCCAGGGCCATACGCTGACAGCCCAGCTCCAAGCTGAATTGATTCTACGGCTGGATGAGAATAATAAACCCGCGCGTTATTTTATAAACGAGCTGCATCCTTTCGATGGTTTTTGCTTTATGAATATTGCCGAGGTTCGCGAAAAGTGGGAGTATGCTATAGCTCAATTACAAACCTTGCTCACAAATACCCCGTCAATGCAAGGTGATACAGAATCATTTTCAACCAAACGGATGGCCTGGCTTGTTTATCCTTCTTCTTTCGAAATCGAAGTGGTAGAGCAAGTGTTGCGTAAAACGGGCATTTGGAGCTCAGGTAGGCCTATTGCATTAAAACGTTTGATAATGCCGGATGCAAAACTAGATTATCTAAGCGCTCACGATAAACGGGCACTTATGGGCCTAAAACAAGAGTTTTATGGTTGGTATAATGAAGAGGCTTATTTCTGGGACACAAAAATCACGTGGAATGCCTTAATAGGGCACCCTTTAGTATTTCACGCTGAAAATCGCGATATCCCCCTTGAATTGGTCAAAGGCGTAGTAAGCCTTAATGCGGAGACCATTGAAAATGGCTATTATTTTAAGCTTTCCCATTATAGCGACACCCCTCGTATTTTTTTAGAAAAAGAAAGCCCAAATCGCTATAGGGTAATTGACTTTTCTGATGAAGACGTTTCTACCTGCAAAATCTTATCTGAAAAAGGATTGTCCGTACCCTTCAAGGCAAAAGAGGCTATCATTAATATCCTCTGCAATTCAAAAAGTAACATTCAAATACATTCCGATATTGCAGATGAAGCATTACCCGTTGTTCCCAGCGATGCAACTTTACATGTGCATTTATTCCCGCTCGAAGAGGGCATAAAGCTGAACCTCTGGACTAGGCCTTTTGGTACAGAAGGCCCTTATTGCAGAGCGTCGCATGGACAACGCAGCATCATTGCCAGCGTTAATACAGAAAACGGCGAGCAACGACAAAAAGTTTTGCGTAATTTTGAGGAGGAACAACAAAATCTACGCAGCTTAATCACTTACAGCGGACTATTATCGGAATTTGACGAAAAAACAGATGAATGGCATTTTGAGAGCGTTGAGCAAAGCTTAGAGCTATTGCTGGAATTAGAAGACTATAAAAAAACTGCGCCACTTATTTTGGAATGGCCAAAGGGTCAAACGCTTAAAGTAAATAAAAGGGTCTCTAGCAAAAATCTTTCCTTGTCAATCAAAGGCAGCCAGTATTGGTTTGAGTATGAGGGAGAAGTGCAAATTGACGAGCAGCATGCTTTAGACATCAAGCGCTTATTACAACTGCTAGACCAAAGCCAAGGCCGCTTTGTTCGGCTAGATAATGGTGAATTTATTGCTTTAACGGATAAAT
Source organism: Gammaproteobacteria bacterium (assembly GCA_009885895.1). GTDB lineage: Bacteria > Pseudomonadota > Gammaproteobacteria > UBA1113 > UBA1113 > VFKP01. Next base: position 7,973 of record VFJV01000047.1, on the reverse strand, counting down.
TTAAAAGACAATTAGAAGAGTTGCGCGCATTATCCGATGGCAACAAGGTCTATCATTTAAGCACATCTGGTTTACGCGGACTAGCCGAAGAAGCCGGAACGTTGCAAGAAGATGCAGCCTGGCAGGGCCACTTGCAGAAAATAACCGCCATGGAAAAGCACACTCCCGTGATTCCCAGCACCTTGCAAGCCGAATTACGCGACTACCAAGTAGAAGGATTCTCCTATTTGTCGCGACTTGCGCATTGGGAAATCGGCGCCTGCCTTGCTGACGATATGGGCCTAGGAAAAACCATTCAAGCAATCGCCTTACTTTTATCTCATGCGCCAGCTGGACCGTGCTTGGTAATAGCACCTACATCCGTTTGTTTTGTCTGGTTAGAAGAATTAGCCAAATTTGCGCCTACACTAATGCCGCAGACACTTTATAATGCCAGCGATCGCAAGGCCTTAATAGATTCATTAGGAAAGATGGATATTTTGATTTGCAGCTATGGCTTATTGCATCAAGCCGGAGAGTTTCTGGTGGCTAAAGCTTGGAAAATGGTTATCTTAGATGAAGCCCAAGCGATTAAAAACCCGGAAACCAAACGTTGGAAATATGCCATTCAGTTGAATAGCCCCTGTAGGATTGCATTAACAGGCACACCCATTGAAAATCATTTGGGTGAGTTATGGAGTATCTTTCGCTTTCTGAATCCAGGGCTGCTAGGAAGCCTGTCCAATTTTCAGCAACGTTTTTCCGGGCCCATTGAACGATTGCAGGATCCTGCTGCTAAAAGGGCTTTAAAAAGTGCCGTATCACCTTATATTTTACGACGAACCAAATCTGAAGTATTGCTTGAACTACCTCCTAAAATAGAGCAGGCTATTTTAATTGAACCATCAAAGGAAGAAATAGCATTTTATGAAGCGGTAAGAATGAAGGCTTTAGAACGTATTCAACAATTAGATGAAACCGAGTCGCAAAAAAAACGCTTTAGTATTTTGGTGGAAATCGGTCGCTTGCGTCAAGCCTGCTGTCACGCAAGCTTAGTCGATGAACACATGAACATTGAGAGCAGTAAAATAAAAATGTTCTTGATGTTACTAAAAAACATTATTGACAACAAGCATAAAGCGCTTGTCTTTAGCCAGTATGTGCGCTACCTAGATAAAATTAAAGCGATTCTAAATGAAGAGCAGATTGAATATCAATATTTAGATGGCTCGACCAGCATGAAAAAAAGACAGGCTGCTGTCGAAGCATTCCAGTCCGGAAAGGGAGATGCCTTTTTAATTAGCCTTAAGGCAGGCGGTACAGGCCTTAATTTAACGGCTGCAGACTACGTCATTATTTTAGACCCCTGGTGGAACCCTGCTGTTGAAGATCAAGCGGCCGATAGAGCTCACCGTATGGGCCAGCTACGTCCGGTGACTGTCTATAGGTTAATTATGAAAAATTCTATTGAAGAAAAAATTCTAGGCTTGCACAAAAGCAAAAAAGATCTGGCCGCTGATTTGCTGAGTGGTGCAGATGTAAGCGGCAAAATCTCAGAAGAAGAGTTGGTCGGATTAATTCGGTCATGAGTAAGGGTTATTGGGAAATAGACTGACATTCACCCGCTAGAAATCAAATGCGAAGAGTATATTTAATTTAAGCTCTCTAATAAATTAACCCAGCATAGCCTTTGGCTCATTATTCTTGAGAAAAATTTCTTTTTAACCACGCTTGCTCAATATAATTTTTCGGCGTAATCAATTCCCCTTCTAAATGCAATTCTTCTTTTGCCAAATTTAAAGCACGCATTTCTCGTACGAGTGTTTCTTTATCAGACGGATCCCAGCATACTTGATATAATTTTCTTTGCCCGGATTTATCTTCAATGAGGAAATCCACTTCATATCTTTCTTTTGTTAAATAATAATAGATCTTGCATCCCTGCCGTTTTAAATCTAAAAAAACAATATTCTCAAATAGATGACCATAGTTTTCATTCAAACTAAACAAATAGGCTTGCGCTAATCCCGGATCGATCACATACATTTTTTTATGATTACTCTGAACACGACGTAAAGATTCGCTGAATAACGGTACTGGAAAAATGAGATAGGCATCTTCAAAATAGTCTAAATATTCATAGACAATATTACGGCTACCTAAAAGACCCTGACTTTTGGAATCATTGACAAATTTACTAATTGAAAATAATGAGGCAATATTTTTAATCACTGTTTTTATTAGCGAGCGTAACAAAACAATATTTTTAACGGCATACCGCTCTATAATATCGCGCAAGATCACCAATTCTACATAGTCTTGCAATACTTGGCGGCGATACTGATCGTCCATATGGGTTGTTTCAGGAAATCCTCCTTGGAACAAATATAATTTTAATTGTTGCATCAATACATCTTGTATTTTTTGGCTCAATAAATTACCCTCTAAGAAGATCGTGCGCGCTCTCAAATATTCATTAAAGCTATAGGGCCAAATTTCAGTGGCAATAGAACGGCCGCGCAATGCAGTGGCAATATCTTTACTGAGCAGTTTTGCTGATGAGCCCGTTAAATAAATGTCAACATTTTTGCTATCATAAAAACGGCGAACCACTAAAGACCATTCAGCCACATTTTGAATTTCATCCAAAAAAAAGTAACACCGTTGATCGTGGTTTTCCGGGTAAATTTTATAAAATGCGTCTAATAACTGTGCTAATTTTTCTTGTGTACAGGGTAGTAAACGATCGTCTTCAAAATTGATATACAATATTCGCGATAAAGGTATTTGTTGTTGCAGTAAATATTGTATTTGCTGCAACATAACATACGTTTTTCCCACACGGCGCATACCAATGGCCACTTTAATCTTTTGGGGTAGAGTTGGAAAGCGGCCTTCTCTAGGAACACTTTCTATTAAACGTGCTAAGCCAGAATGCCACTCTGCCAATAGAGTTTGTACTAATGCTTGCATAAAATTAGCCTTAACAATGGTTATTAAGGATAGTTTAGCAGAAATCTTTATGTATGTAAATAAATAGATTTAACAAAAACTTGCTATCTATAGATTTCAACAATGGCGAAGTTAAGCTCACCCCCCATGCGCCACGCCCCAATTGTCACCATAACCCATATCGACCACCAAAGGAACGATGAGTTGTACAACCCCTTCCATCGCGCTGCGCAAAGCAGGTTGTGCCAGCGCTAAGTGATCTTTACGTACTTCTAAAACCAACTCATCGTGCACTTGCATGATCATGCGCGCCGCAATGTTGTCTTTGGCAATAGCCGCATCAACGCGGATCATCGCTTGTTTAATGATATCGGCAGCACTGCCTTGCATGGGCGCATTAATGGCGGCTCTTTCTGCCGCACGCTGCAAGCCTTTGTTTTTAGACTGAATATCGGGCAAATACAAGCGTCGCCCCCAAATCGTTTCCACATAGCCTTGTTCGCGTGCTAAAACACGGGTTTGATCCATATAGCGAGCCACACCGGGATAGCGCTCAAAATACAGATCCATGTAGCGTTTAGCCGTGTTATTGTCTACATCCAATTGACGTGCCAAACCAAAAGCAGACATGCCGTAAATCAACCCAAAATTAATCGCTTTAGCGTGACGTCTTTGTAAGGTAGTCACAGCGTCTAGTTCCACACCAAACACCTCGGCAGCCGTTGCGCTATGAACATCTAATCCCTCCGCAAAAGCCTTGCATAGCCCGTCATCTTTGGACAAATGCGCCATAATGCGCAATTCTATTTGTGAGTAATCTGCATCTAGCAAAACGCTACCCGTTGGGGCAATAAAAGCCTGGCGGATGCGTTGACCTTCTACGCTGCGTGTAGGAATGTTTTGCAAATTAGGATTAGAAGACGATAACCTCCCCGTTGCAGCCCCCACTTGATGATACGAGGTGTGCACTCGCCCGGTGTGTGGGTTAATTTGCAAGGGCAAAGCATCGGTATAAGTCGATTTTAATTTACTGATACTACGGTACTCTAAAATAATTTTAGGTAAGGCAAAATCGTGTGCCAATTCTTGCAATACCGATTCGGCGGTAGATGCTTGTCCCGTAGGGGTTTTTTCCAAAATCGGCAAACCCATTTGTTCAAACAACACAACTTGCAATTGCTTGGGCGAATTGATGTTAAAGGCGGCCCCCGATAATTTAAACGCACTTTCTTCCAATATTTTCAATTGCTTTTCAAACACAATGCTTTGTTGTTTTAGTTTTTCACCGTCTATCAACACCCCTATTTGCTCCATGCGCGCAATGACGTTGATCACAGGCTCTTCTATGGTTTCATAAACCTTTAATAGTATAGGTTGCTGCTGCAGTCGCGGATAGAAATAATGATGTAAGCGCAAGGCCACATCAGCATCTTCGGCAGCATAAGACGTCGCTTTATCCAAAGCGACTTTTTCAAAAGTAATTCTTTTAGCCCCCTTGCCCGTCACGTCATCATAGGTAATGGTGCGATAATCTAGATATTTTAAGGCCATGCTGTCCATGTCATTACGATTGCCTGCCGATAGCATGAACCCTTCCAGTAAAGTATCCATTAAAAATCCTTGAACCACAATGCCATAACGCGAAAATAAGTTGATATCGTATTTTATATGATGCCCTATTTTAGTTAGGGTCTTGTCTTCTAGTAACGGTTTAATTCTTTGTAACACGTCATCACGAGGCAATTGTGCCGGAGCTCCCTCGTATTCATGCGCTAAAGGCACATAGGCTGCTTCATAGTCAGACACCGAAAAGGACAATCCAACGATATTGGCCAGCATAACGTCTAAATTATCCGTTTCCGTGTCAATGGCAAATATTTTTGATTTTTTTAATTTTTCTAACCAAATGTCTAACGCTTTCCAGCTTAGTATGCATTCGTATTGCGCCGTCGGTGCTGGCGTATGACTTTTAACAGCACCTTCTAAATCCTTTAACCAAGACTTAAATTCCAACTTTTCTAGCCATTGCGATAATGAGGCTTTGTCTTGTGTTTTTATTTTTAAATCGTCTATAGTTAAGGGTAAAACCACATCGCACTCTATGCTCACTAATTTTTTAGCCAACGGTAAATAATTTAAAGTGGCGCGTAAACTATCACCCACTTTACCACTCACCTTATCCGCGTCTTGAATCAGCGCATCTAAATTGCCATAATGCTGCAGCCATTTCACTGCTGTTTTGGGCCCTACCCCACTCACACCCGGCACATTATCTACCGTATCTCCCACTAAAGCCAAATAGTCTATGATTTGCGATGCTGTTACGCCAAATTTTTCTACCACGCCCGCTTCGTCTAAAAGGGTATTATTCATTGTATTGATGAGCGTTACTTTTGGCTCTACCAATTGGGCAAAATCTTTATCGCCGGTTGAAACCAAGCAATGCCACTCACGTTGTTTTGCCTCTTTAACGAGAGTACCTATGACATCATCCGCCTCTACACCGTCTATTACCAATAAAGGCACGCCCATCGCTTTGATCAAAGCATGTAAAGGTTCAATTTGACAGATTAAATCATTCGGCATAGCCGCTCTATTGGCTTTATATTCAGGATACAAATCGTTTCTAAACGTTTTTCCCTTGGCATCGAAAACCACCACCAAATAGGTAGGCGCATATTCGTTGATAAGTTTACGTAACATGTTGATAACGCCATAAGCCGCGCCCGTAGGTTGCCCCTGGCTATTGAGCAACGGTGGCAAAGCATGAAAGGCACGATACAGATAAGAGGACCCATCGACTAAAATAAAAGGATGTTTAGGATCCGTAGGTAATGTACTCATGCTTTACTCCTCTACAATCCAACGGCTAATAAACGCTTGAGCTTCTTCTATGCCCTGTTTTTTAAGGGATGAAAATAATTGCACACTGATGACCTCACTTTGCTCGGCGAAACGTTTTTCTATAGCCCGTTTTGTATCTTGCGCTTGTCTATGGCTTAATTTATCGGCTTTGGTTAATAATAAATGTACGGCAATATGCCGTTGCAATGCCCATTCAATAATAATTTCATCATTTTCTTTTAACGGATGGCGGCTATCCATCACTAAAATTAAGGCTCTTAAAGGTAGACGTTCCAGAATATAGCGGCCCAGCATACGCTGTATACGTTCACGTATGGCTTCGGGTACTTTGGCATAACCATATCCCGGCAAATCGACTAAATATAATTTAGGATGCAATTGAAAATAATTAATCAGTTGCGTGCGCCCAGGCAACTTGCTGGTCTTAGCCAATTTGCTCAACCCCGTAATAGTGTTAATGGCACTGGATTTGCCTGCATTGGAGCGGCCCGCAAAGGCAAGCTCAAAACTGGGATTATCCGGCAGATGATGCCATTCGGCCGCGCTTTTGATGAAAAGGGTTTGATTAAAGTTACATTTTGTCATGCTTTGTTTACCTGTTGGTTGCTCTACGATAATAATTGGGTTAAAATCAGCGGATCATGGACTTGGGCTATTATGCCTTATTTGAACACTATATGCCAATCCTGTTTCAGACCTGTACAGACAGCAGCTCTGTGCGGCAATCCAGTGTAGAGCCATGAAATAATGAGAAGAATAATAAAATGCATAGGATCAGATAAAACGAAATTTTTCACTTCTGGATTGCTTCGCAAGCTCGCAATGACGAAGTTCTGTGCAATTTAAACCGCTTAGAATATTATACGCGCCTCTTATTTTTACGGAGATCATTATGTCATCTAAAGAACTAGGATCACTACTGCTCATTTTAGGCACCTCCATAGGCGGCGGCATGCTGGCTTTGCCCGCCGTCACCGCAGACTTAAATTTTGCCGCCACCACCCTGTATTTAGTATTAGCTTGGGCTTTAATGTCCGTAGGCGCTTTGGCGATAGTTTCCGTACAAATGCGCTTTCAAAATGACATAGGTTTCATGCCCTTAGCGCGTAAAACGGTAGGTCGCCTTATGTCTATAGTCACTTTATTATTTTCGCTGTTACTCCTTTACAGCTTATTGTGCGCCTACACGGTAGCCACCGGCGATGTGTTGCACACCATACTAGGTTACTTGCATATCAACCTATCCAAGCCCTTAGCGTTGTTATTAACGGCGTTGTTACTGGGCAGCATCGTTTACAGAGGCATAGGGGCTGCCGATAAACTCAATCGCATTTTTATGTTCATTAAAATTGCCGCTTGTTTTTTATTGATAGCCAGCATTATTCCCAGTGACCATTGGCCAAATTTAGCTTTAGGTCACAATGCGTATACAGGGCACGGTTTTCTAGTCATGATCACCTCCTTTGGTTTCGGCACTATTTTGCCAATCCTTGGGGAATATTTGCATTTTGATCGAAAACGTTTATTTCGAGTGACCGTATTAGGCGGACTGATCCCATTAGTGCTGTACTTGCTTTGGATTTCGGCGGTGCACGCAGCATTAACGCAGGATCAGCTCATGACGCTCATGAACAGCAGCCATACCACGGAAACTTTATTGCAACAATTAATAGCCATTACTGCTAAACCGGTATTGCAAAGTTTTGCCTGGATATTCAGCGCCATTTGCACCTTCACCGCTTTTTTAGGCGTGTCTATTTCTTTGCTGGACTTTTTATCTGGCGCACTGAAGGTTAAAAGAACCAAACGCCCTAAGCTCGCTTTAATGGCCTTAACCTATGTGCCGCCTACGCTCATTGCTATGCTCGCACCGTGGTTATTCATACAAGCACTGGCTTACGCGGGTGTGTGTTGCGTATTTTTATTAATTGTATTACCACTGTGGATGTGGGTTAAGTGTAGGGGAAATAAATGAAACCCTGTGCCACGGTGACTTAGATCTCTTAATATACTCACCGCAGTTGGCTTTTAGCGTAGGCAAGCAGCAGTTCTCGGTAAAAAAAGAAGCCAATCTAACGCATTGAAATTCATGTAATTTTACTGATAATGGAAAATATTTTTGGCTCTCCGACTACTAACGTGGAATTTTTCTGGCAATAGTTTCTTATAAAACAATA
>VFJV01000027.1 GCA_009885895.1 Gammaproteobacteria bacterium | reverse complement strand
TTAATAATGCAAATGATATGGAGAATAGGTAATGAGTATTGACATCACAAGCCAGATAGAGAATTTTAAAAACGCAAAAAATACGTGGGTTAACACTATAACGACACAATCCGATCCTGATAATCTTTTTGAATTAACTATTGGAATAAATGATATCTCTTTTGTTTTTGATGAAGCCATTGGGTTATTAAATATTGTTAATGAGGAGGGTATTCATCCTGTCGAATGGTATTCATTAAAAAGCATAGCGGCCAATCCAACCCGATTAATTTTGAAAAATGCAGATCCAGCATCACCAGCACATGCTTTGTTTGAAAAAAGTATTGATGAAATTATAAAATTTGTTAAGAAAAAGATTAAATAGTGATAAAAACTTATATGGATTTCTTTCTATACACTTTTTCTTCTCCTTCTGGGCGAGTATTATAGCGTTTGTATTGCCACAGGTATTGTTCTTTTTGAGAACGTACGATGTCTTCGATGTGTAGGTTCAAGCGTTGTAAATCACTCTCTAGTGGTCCCTCACCAAAGCCAGGTAAACGTTGTAAGTCTATATCGAAGTAGCCTTGTTCATCGCGGTGAAAAGCAAGGATGAAGGATTTAGCACCCGTTTTAGCGGCTAATACGTGTGTGACTACGCTGGTGGCTGCAGGGAAATTAAAAAAATCAATGAATAGACTGCGTTTTCGGCCTAAATCCAAATCGGGGGAATACATTAGAACATTAGGTTTACGCAAAAAGCGCACAATTCGGTGTAAATGGCTGCGGGTGAATACGGGCGAGGTATACTTTTCTAGTTTTTTCTGCATGGCTCGGGCGATGACGGCATTGCGTGGGGGATTGTATTGAATCCCCATGGATAGGCCTGTTTTCTTTTTGAGTAGGTAGCCTGCCAAGTAAACACTGGTTAAATGCGGAAATAAGAGTAGTACGCTATGGCCGTCATCCACGGTTTTTTGCAGGGCCTCTAGGCCTTGGATCGAACGCAATCGTCTCAATAGCGGTTTGTCACGAGGACAAAGAATAGCCAGGCTTTCCATGGCTGAAATGCCGGTAGCGATAAAGGTGTCCTGTAGTAATTGGGCTTTTTCTTCTTTTGACAAGGCGGTAAAGGCAATATTGATGTTGGTAATGCTTATATTTCTAGAGCGGGTATCTAGGCGCAGTAGCAGCAAGCCTAGCTGTCGTCCTAACCAGAGTTGCTGTTTATAATTTAACCAAGTTAAAGGGACCAGTAAATAGGCTAGGAGAAGGTAAGCATAACCGGAGATAAATTTGATCCTTTCTTTCACACTAGGCCTCATGGATGGTAAATTATGATGAATAATGGTACCATAACGAGCAACCTAACCGTAGGGGTCATGATGTCCATTGAAACACTAGATATACAAGAAATCGATTTTAGCCAAAGCAAAATCTTAGTTTATGGCGATGTGATGCTAGACCAGTATTGGTTTGGCGATACTGAGCGCATTTCCCCTGAAGCCCCTATTCCGGTCGTCCATGTACAAGGCAAGCGTCAATGCGTGGGTGGCGCGGGCAACGTGGCCTTGGGAGCGCAAGCCTTGGGTGCTACAGTGCGTTTATTTGGCTTATGTGGCGACGATGAAGCGGGCGATGATTTAGAAAAACTATTGCAGCAAAGTGCTGTAGCCTCGCATTTATGCCATTTGGCAGATAATCCCACCACTGTTAAATTACGGGTGATGAGCCACAACCAGCAACTATTGCGCATCGATTTTGAAAAGAAAACGTCTACCGATAATGAATTAATACAAGAGGTCATCTCGCATTTGGACAACGCACAGGTTCTGATTATTTCCGATTATGCCAAAGGGGTAGTAGGGGATGTCAGCGCGTTAATTGCTACAGCAAAACAACATGGCGTAGCGGTATTGGTTGATCCTAAAAATATGGATTTTTCTGTTTATAAAGGGGCGACCCTCATTACACCCAATCGCAAGGAATTTGAAGCGGTTGTAGGCGTTTGTCATACGAATGAGGAGCGCATCAAAAAAGCGCGCGATCTGCTAGAGCAATTTTCCTTTGAGTCTATACTCGTTACCTTGGGTAAAGAGGGTATGTTGTTTGTGCAAAGAATAGGGGAGCCTTTGCATTTACCCGCACACAAACAAGAAGTATTTGATGTGACCGGTGCGGGCGATACGGTGATTGCCACTTTAGCCTGTGCTATAGCCGCAGGCTTTGAATGGCATGCCGCGATGGTATTATCCAATGTGGCTGCGGGCTTGGCCGTTACTAAATTGGGCACCTCCATTATCAGCAGCGAAGAGCTCAGACATGAGTTGCGCTTAGAACAGGGTGGTAGTGCGCGTGTGGTCGATAAAGAAACGATATCCGCTTTGGTTCGGGTAGAGCAACACAAAGGCCATAAAGTGGTGATGACCAACGGTTGCTTTGATATTTTGCACCCTGGGCATGTGGCTTACTTACAAGAAGCGCGTGCGTTAGGCGATTGTTTAATTGTAGCCGTGAATGACGACGCTTCAGTGCGGGCGCAAAATAAAGGGGAGAATAGACCTATTAATCCTTTGGCGCATCGTATGGCCGTACTAGCAGGCTTGCAAGCGGTGGATTGGGTGGTGTCTTTTAGTGAGGAAACCCCAGAAAAATTAATCAGTGCTATTTTGCCGGATATTTTGGTTAAAGGCAGCGATTGGCAGGGTAAATTAATTGCTGGCGCTAAAACGGTAGAAGCCAACGGCGGGGAAGTGAAATTTTTAACCTTTATTGATGGGTATTCCACCAGCGCTATTATTAATAAAATGAGACAAACCACATGATTATAGTGACCGGAGGGGCTGGATTTATAGGCAGCCGTTTGATTAAAGCGTTAAATGCTGAAGGGCACGACAATATTTTAGTGGTGGATGATTTAAGCGACGGCAAAAAATTTAAAAATTTAAGTGCTTTACGTATACAAGATTATGAGGATAAAGATGTTTTTTTGAAAAAAATAATAGATAAAAGCTATAGCAAAGAAACAGAGGTTATTTTTCACCAAGGGGCGTGTTCTGAAACGACAGAATGGGATGGTCGTTACATGATGGAAAATAACTACACGTATTCTAAGGAGGTACTAACGTATGCCTTAGATCATCAAATCCCTTTTATTTACGCCTCTAGCGCGGCGGTGTATGGCAATGGTCAAAATTTTCAAGAAGAAGTGGCCTATGAAAGTCCTATCAATGTGTATGGATATTCTAAATATCTTTTCGACCAATGGGTGCGGGGTCTTTTACCCAGCGCAAAAAGTCAAATTGCCGGATGCCGATATTTTAATGTCTACGGTCCTTTCGAAGATCATAAAGGTAGTATGGCCAGCGTTGCGTTTCATTTGCAACAACAATTGCAACAAGGCGACACGGTGCGTTTATTTTCGGGCAGTGATGGTTATGCCAATGGGGAGCAACGTCGTGATTTTGTGTATGTAGACGATGTGGTGGCGGTGAATTTGTGGCTATGGGAAAATTCTACCGCGCGCGGTATTTTCAATATAGGCACGGGCCGTGCGCAAACCTTCAATGATGTGGCTCGTGCGGTTATTCACGAGGCGGGTCGAGGTGAAATCGAGTACATCCCTTTCCCAGAACATTTAATCGGTCATTATCAAAGTTTCACCGAAGCAAATTTAAGCTCGCTGCGCAACGCGGGCTACGATAAGTCCTTTAAAACGGTAGAAGAAGGCGTAGCCGCCTATTGGAGAGAAAACAATGCACCGTAAGCTAAAACATTGCACGCTTTTTCTTTTGATTTTTTTATTGGGGGCTTGTGCAGAGCCCTATTACCGCGGAATTCCATCCAGTCAGTGGCAACAACTGAGCGCGGAGCAAAAATCTTTGCTTATCGATCAAGCCTATAATAATGATGTCAATCGGGCCGAACCTAATGCCAGCGGAACGCTAACGGCGCAAACTCCCCTAGGCACATTCGGTTCGCCGGGTGAAAATAGCGGGGATGTGATGTTGTCTGTATTGAACCCTACGGTTCAAATACAAAAGCATCATCCCATGCCAGCAACCTTGGTTTGGCAGGCCGGAACAGTGAGTGCGGGTATGGGGGGTGGTGGTTTTGGTCCTGCGAGTCGTAGCTATAGTAAAGCGCAACAAGTCGTGTTTATGACGTCTTTACAACGCGCCTTAGAGCAGCAACAGGCATTTCAAACTGTAACTCTGGTGGCAATAGCCCCCGAGAAAGTAACTCAGCCTGTTATCACGGTGTATTTCAAATCTACGCGCGTTTCCGATAATCTTGAAGGCAATAAAATTACGTTAAGCGTTGTATTACGCATTGCAGCACCAGGGCAAGCGCTCTTTACGCGTACTTACTTGCTTAGCAGCGTTCCAGCGTATTCTTTTATAAAACAAGAAGAAGAGATCTCTACCGCACTACTGGATAAACTGTTACAAGGTATTAACGATTGGGCTTCGGGGACGCAACTTAAAAAATAAGGGGATTTAAAATGCGTGTACTATTTACTTTGGGCTTAATGGCTGTTTTTGCAGTAATAACCGGTTGCGTTAACAACGCGAATATCGATCCCAATGAAGCTTTTTGGCAGCATAAGCCTAGCCGCGTGGTGATTGTGACTACACGTGCTGATAAACCACAATATATTGATTCTAATGCAGCCAATAAAGGCTTTGCTTTCCTATTGCTAAGCGAGGTGTCTACGCGAAAATTAGACGCTTATCTAAGCCAGATGGATCTTAATTGGTATTATGATGGCTTGGCTGAACAACTCAAACAAGCCCTTGCTAAAGAAAATATTAAAGGCGTGGTTGCGGAGGTTCATCCCTATGTCCAGAAGAAGTCTCTTTTCGATACGGGTACTTTGCTGAATAAGCCGCAGTTGGCGGGCGAATACAATGCGGATCAGGTTTTAGTGCTGAATATGCCGTATTATGGTGCGCGTACCCCACAACAAGCCAATTTATTTGGAAGCGCACCGCCGGTCGAAAGTGTTTGTATTTTGATTGCAACGCTAAGCGACCCTCAGGGCAAAAACATTTATTGGCGCCATACTAGCCGAGTGACTAGACCGGTGCTGGCCGATATCAATCAACCGCCAGCATTTCCTAATTTGACGCAAAGCATTCTAGACAGTCAAAAATTAGCGGTAGAAGAATTGTTAGACAGTTTTAGTTCAGGGCGATAGGCGGGAAATAAGAATGAAAAAGTACATACTATGTTTCATACTGTTGTGGGTTAGTCTATCCGCTTTTGCAGAAAGCCAATGTTTTATTGCAACTGAAAACAACCGTGCCTTACAAAAAGAAGGCGATTGTGCCACACGCCATGCGCCCTGTTCTACTTTTAAAATTGCGATCAGTCTTATGGGCTATAACGAAGGCATTTTAATCGATGCAACCCACCCGGTGTATCCTTTTAAAAAAGGCTATGTGGATTATATTCCCAGTTGGACACAAGACCAAAACCCTACAACATGGATAAAAAACTCTTGTGTTTGGTATTCTCAGTTAATAACCCAACAAATGGGACTGCCTAGATTTCAAGAATACGTTACGCAGTTTCATTATGGTAATGAAGATGTGTCTGGGGATAAAGGCAAGAATAATGGTTTAACCCAGGCCTGGTTATCCAGCTCTTTAGCGATTTCCCCCCAAGAACAAGTTGTTTTTTTACAAAAAATGTTAGAGGGCAAGTTGCCTATTAGTGAACAATCCGTACAAATGACGAAGCAGATTTTGTTTATTGAAAACATCGCCGATGGTTGGGCATTGTATGGTAAAACCGGGACGGGTCATGTCGTCAATGAAGCGGATCCCAGTGATGAGACTAAACCTATAGGTTGGTTTGTGGGTTGGTTGGAAAAGGGCGATCGCAAAATCTTTTTTGCCCAATATAGTCAAGAAGATAAACCCAGTGATGATCCTGAAAGCCAAAAAGCGAAAGCTTTGGCCTATGCCAAATTAGGACAATTGATAGGCTATACTCTACGGATTTGAATTTTAGGGGTTCTATCCTTCACTGTGTACTGAAAAGACTTTGCCATCGTCCAAACGCAGTGCCGTTAAGCGTTGCCCCCAAGCGCAACCCGTGTCTAATTGATATAGATTTTGATAGGGTATGGGCAGAACGCATTGCGCCCAGTGACCAAAAATAAGGCGTGTGTTGGACTCTAATAATGAGGGTAATTTAAACCAGGGGAAAAGGTCTTCGGGACAGTTGTCTAAGTTTCCCTTATACTCTAATTCTAACTGACCATTGCTGTGCATTACGCGCATTCGTGTCAACGCATTGACTATAAAACGGGCGCGGTCATAGCCGGTTAACTGCGCGTTCCATAGACTAGGCTCATTTCCGTATAAAGAGCTTAAAAATGATGTATAGGTATCGCTCCGCAACAGGGTTTCTACCTCTTGTGCTAAACCCTGTGCCGTATTTAAATCCCACAATGGATAAAGGCCGGCATGGGTCATCAGCGCGTTAAATTGGCTGTCATAATGTAGCAAGGGTTGTTCTTTAAGCCAAGTGCATAACAGGTTAGCATTATCGTGTTCTAAGACATCCATGAAGGTGTCTTCTGGGTTTAATGGTGCGGTTTCGGCAAAAACGGCGAGCAAATGCAAATCATGATTACCTAAAACAAGGGTGACGCGATCTTGGAGATGGTATAAAGTGTTCAATACGGCTAAAGATCCTAAACCACGATTCACCACATCACCTACCAACCACAAATAATCCTGTTTAGGGTTGAACTGAATTTCACTGAATAAGGACCGTAAACTTTGATAGCAACCTTGAACATCGCCTAGGGCATAGGTGGCCATTTAGAGGGGCCCCAAATTCACAACGATGATATCGCACAACAGGTCGTGTAGCATTATTTCTGGTAAGGAGCCGCCAAACAGTAAGTGTAAGCAGCGGTGATGATGGCTACCCGCCACGATTAAATCGATATGGTGTTTTTTGACCAGTGTAATGATTTCTTCGTGTTTATCGCCAGACAGTACAAAGACGGCAGGTTTTTCAAGCTCCTGCGCTTTAATGAGCCCTTTTATTTTCTTGCGCGCATCCTGTTTCAAATGTTCTTCGCCCTGAATGTCAATGGGAATGGCGGCAGTGCCTATATCATAAAAAGGGGGGATATATTGAACGATGTGAGCGATGCTGAGCTTAGCCTTGTGCAATTTGGCCAATGTCTTGGCTTTTTGGCAGACCACAAGGCTGTCATCGCTTAAATCGGTGGCAAGCATAATATGTTTATAAAGGCTCATGATGTTTTTCATCTCCTAAGGCACCTTGTCTATCATTATAGTGTTTTTTTTGTTTTGCCGCCAATGTAGTGTTAGAATGGCTGAAAAAGAGAAGCGATAGACTCATAGCAATTGATTTTTAGGGTAGAAGACTAGTCCTCGAGCTCCAGGAGTGACGTATTCTGTCATAGGCTAGGGCGAGATGGGCGAAGGCAACAACCCTTAACTACAAATGCGAAGTGGATAGTATGCAAGGGGGAATTTGTGCGCAGAATATATACCTTAATTGTTTATTTAATTATGCCTTTTGTTCTTTTGCGCCTGTTCTGGAAGGCATCTATACGTAAGCAAACCGTCTCTCGCTTAAAAGAGCGTTTTGGTTACTGTGATGCACAAAATCAGGGGGGTATCTGGTTGCATGCGGTATCGGTGGGGGAGGTTATAGCCGCCGTTCCTTTGGTCAAAAAGCTCAAAATAAAATACCCTCACTACCCCATTGTGATGAGCACTATGACGGTTACGGGCGCCGAGCGCGTAGTCGAATTATTCGACAATAGCGTTCAGCATTGTTTTGTTCCTTACGATCTACCCCATGCCATCAAACGATTTTTAGCGGTTAAAAAACCCAAGATTTTAATCATCATGGAAACCGAGCTTTGGCCCAATTTACTTTACGTATGCCAACAACAAAAAATACCCGTAGTGTTGGCCAATGCCCGTCTATCGGCGCGTTCTTTACGGGGGTATCAGAAAATTGGTTTTTGGATGAGAAATATTTTAACGGCATTCCATTATATTGCAGCGCAAACCAAAGAAGATGCCGATAGATTTTGTGTTTTGGGCGCATCGGTGCAACACCTGGTGGTAACGGGCTCTGTTAAATTTGATATGACTATACCCGAGGGTAGCCTTCAACAAGCGCATTTATTTCGCGAACGCTTTGGCGCTACGCGGCCTATATGGATTGCGGCAAGCACGCATGAGGCAGAAGAAGAGATTATCTTAAAAGCCGCTCAATCGGTGTTAAAACAATTGCCGAAGGCTTTATTGCTGTGGGTCCCTAGGCATCCAGAGCGTTTTTCTAAAGTATTCTTGCAGGCGAAAAAGCGGGGGTTTAGCGTTAACTTGCGCAGTGCAGATGAAATGATTCTTGACACAACGCAGATAGTCATAGGCGATAGCATGGGTGAATTGCTGGCCTATTATGGGGCTTCAGATGTTGCTTTTGTAGGGGGGAGTTTAATTCCTACGGGGGGGCATAATTTATTGGAACCGGCCCTGTTGGGATTGCCCATCCTTACTGGACCGCACATTTTTAATTTCAGTGAAATTTTTAGATTATTGAAGCAAGCCAATGCGGTGCGTGTGGTCAACGATGAACACAGCCTAGCGACGAACGTGCTTACTTTATTGCAGGATGGGGCTTTGCGCTCTGAATTAGGTCGCCATGGGAAAGAAGTGGTGCAACACAACCAGGGTGCAGTGGATAAGCATATGGCTTTGATTGCGTCGTTATTAAAATAAGGGAAAAAAATGCATAGTTTAAATGCGCGTGTTTACCAACCAGAAGACATGTACAATTTAGAAAAATTGGCAATGAAAATGCAAAACATTCCGGCTCGCAGTTTAATGGAACGCGCTGCAAAAGCCGCTTTAAAGCATTTACAAACACTGTGGCCTAACGCCAAAACCATAGGCATTATCGCGGGTCGCGGCAATAATGGTGGCGATGGTTATGCCTTAGCGGTATTGGCACAAAAGGCGGGACACACGGTCTACATAGGCCATGAAGCTTCGGCTATTACCCACAAAGACCCCGCCGCTTTTTATCAAAAAGCGTGTTTAGACGCACACATTAAACAGTTTCCGTTAACGCAAAGCGCATGGCCTAAAGTCGACCTTTGGGTGGATGCTCTATTGGGAATAGGATTGCAGCGTGAGGTAGAAGGCTTGTATCGCGCGGCTATACAAAAACTAAATCAAGAAACGGCACCCATATTAAGCCTAGATTGTCCTTCAGGCTTAGACAGCGCCAAGGGTAGGGTTATGGGTGTCGCTGTACACGCTACGGCAACGATTAGTTTTATTGCTTTAAAAGTAGGGCTATTAACCGGAGTGGCCGGCAGTTATTGCGGGCAGTTGCATTGCGATACCTTGGAGTTGCCAGAAACGATATATCAACACGTTACGCCCGTACTCAGCCAGTTGCATTATGATACGCAAAAACCTTTATTAGCGGCACGAAAAGCGCATGCGCACAAAGGTGATTTTGGCCATGTGTTGGTGATTGGTGGTGATGAAGGCATGCCTGGGGCACCTATTTTAGCAGCCGATGCGGCCTTTGCTGCGGGTGCGGGTTTAGTGACGGTGGCGACACGTCCACAGCATATCTTGGCGGTAACGGCGCGTCGCCCAGAAGCTTTGGTGTGTGGGTTAGACGATGTTAAACAATTAAAACCTTTATTAGCGCGTGCGGATGTGGTTGTATTGGGGCCGGGTTTGGGGCAATCAGCGTGGTCAGACGCTTTGTTTCAAGCGGTTTTAAAGACAAGCTTGCCACTCATTATGGATGCGGATGCGTTAAATCTATTGGCAAAACAGCCTAGAGAAAACCAACGTTGGTTATTAACACCACATCCAGGGGAAGCTGCGCGCTTATTAAATATCAGCGTACAAGAAGTACAAGCCGATCGTCTGCATGCCTTAAAGCAACTACGTCATCGTTATGGCGGTAATGTTATTTTAAAAGGGGCGGGTAGCTTGATTGTCAACACACACGATCACATTTTTGTATGTAACGCAGGTCATCCGGCTATGGCAACGGCGGGTATGGGCGATGTGTTAAGTGGTGTTGTGGCGGCGTTAGTAGCGCAAGGGTTGCCTTTGGCTGAAGCGGCACCCGTTGGCGTTTATGCGCACGCTTATGCCGGCGAAAAAGCGGCCGGCGATGGCAGGCGTAGCGTACTGGCCAGTGATTTGGGGCCTTATTTACGAATGATCATTTGAGGGGGATCCATGCAACGCACCATAGGCGATGAACAAGAATGGGACACGTTGGCAGCGTTATTTGCCAAGGCGATAGGTCCGGGGTTTTGCCTTTATTTATCGGGCGAATTAGGTGCCGGTAAAACAACATTCACACGCTGTTTTTTACGGCAGTTAGGGGTGCTGGGTCCGGTTAAAAGCCCTACCTATGCTTTGGTAGAAAGCTATACTCCACCTAATGCAGGCTGCAGCGTTCATCATTTCGATCTCTACCGATTGCAATCGCCCGTAGAGCTGCACTATATTGGATTAGAAGATTATTTTAGTGCAGGTGCCATTGTCATCCTTGAATGGCCAGAAAAAGGGGAAGGGGTGTTGCCTCTAGCCGATATTGTCTGTACACTCGCTTACGATAAAAGTGGCCGATCCATTCACTGTGTGGCGCACAGTGCCCGTGGTCATCGGGTTTTAGAAGAAATAGGCTAAACAATTAAAGAGAAGAAGGGGCATGAAATAATGCCGTTAGAACCAACCAATACGAATGCATTCAGTTTGGCTCTTTCATCCACAGGGCATCTTTACCTTGATGCCGATATTGAACGAGCAGAATTTATGCCCCTAAAGGGCGTGGAGCAAATACGCGAATTTTTTTCTTTAGGCGATTCTATAGCACTGTTGCGGCTAGGGCTGACTCAATTTGACTTCATATTGCCAACGAGTTTTTCTTTTTGGCAACAATTTTCAAAAATCTTCATTACAGAAGTTTGCAAGCACAGTGCCGAAATTGTTTTTACAAGCGAAACACGGGTTATTTTTCCAACAGATGAGATGCAGCAATTTTTGTTAGAAGCCCCTTTTATACGAGGGATACAGTATTTCGATCTGGATATGGCCAAATTATTATGGCAACGGTTGTTAGATGCTTTAATGCAAGAATTAATCGCATTTAAGGGTAATCTTGAGCATTATTTTTCGGTGTTTCATTTGGCCTGGAACACGGTGGGTAGAGTATGTTTTCATTTGGCGGAAAATAAAAACAATGAAGAATATCCATTTGCTTTTTTAGCAACCTATACAACGGGGCTCTCAAAGGAAGCAAAAACACAGCATTTACCTTTAGGGCAAGCGTTAGAAGCCACAGCAGGAAAAGGTCAAAAGGAGCGCTTGCTTGCGTTATTATTGCCGGTGCATAAGGCTTGTGAAAAAAGTAGCTTTTTAAAAGAGTTGCTTGAAACGAATAAAATTTTTAAACCTCAGGCGTGGACTGCTAAACAAGCGTATGCTTTTCTTAAAGATGCGTCCGAATTTGAGTCTGCAGGGGTTATGATCCGCGTACCAAATTGGTGGCATAAGACTAAACCGCCCAAAGCAAGCATTCAGGTCACGGTAGGCAATAAACCTGCAAGTGAACTGGGTTTGAAAGCTTTATTAGATTTCGAAATACAGTTTGCTCTGCCTAATGGAGAGACTTTGAATGAAAAGGAGTTTAGATTATTATTGAATAGTGCTGAAGAATTGGTCCAAGTTAAGGGTCAGTGGGTTCAGGTGGATTCTGAAAAATTAAATCAAGTACTGTTACATTGGAAATCAATTGAAAAACAGGTTAAAATAGAGGGTTTATCTTTTTCAGAAGGGCTGCGTTTATTATCCGGAGCACCTTCTTTGGGGCACAAAGAAAAGCTGCCAGAAGATACGGTGGAATGGTCTACGGTCTTGGAAGGGGACTGGTTGCGTCAGACCTTGACGCAATTACGCCAACCCTCTGGGCAAAATGATGCAACCGTATCGAATTGTTTAAAAGCCCATTTAAAGGCTACTTTACGGCCTTATCAA
Organism: Gammaproteobacteria bacterium; assembly: GCA_009885895.1. Classification (GTDB taxonomy): domain Bacteria; phylum Pseudomonadota; class Gammaproteobacteria; order UBA1113; family UBA1113; genus VFKP01. The sequence continues at coordinate 15,486 of VFJV01000027.1, read as the reverse complement.
GAGCGTGGAGTGCAGTGGTTATGGTATTTATACCATTTGCATTTAGGCGGTTGTTTGGCCGATGATATGGGTTTAGGAAAGACGGTTCAAATCATTTCATTATTGCTTCTTATTAAACACAAAAAGTTAACGCAGCAGCCGCATCTTTTGGTTTTGCCGGCGTCTTTATTGGGGAATTGGCAAGCAGAGCTTAATCGTTTTGCGCCCGATGTGTCGTTTTGTATTGCGCACAGTTCCAATCGTCGCGCAGCCGTTGCGCCTGCATTAGAGTACATCGATTTGGTTATTACGACCTATGGCACTTTACATCGTTTACCGTGGTTAACCGAGGTTAGTTGGGATTTGGTTATTTTGGATGAAGCGCAAGCGATTAAAAACCCAACAACCCAGCAAACGCGAACCAGTAAATCTTTAAAAAGCAATGTGCGCTTTGTCTTAACGGGAACGCCCATTGAAAACAAATTGCTAGATCTGTGGTCTTTATTTGATTTTGTGGCGCCTGGGCTTTTAGGTACAAGCCGGGTTTTTGCAGAATATGGTAAACAAAAAGCAATGCAAGAAGACGGTCGTGCAAAAGGATCATTCTATGCGGCTATTCGGCGATTGCTTAGCCCTTATATTTTAAGACGTTTAAAAAGCGATAAGCGAATTATTAGCGATCTTCCTGATAAGACAGAGTTGCAAACGTATTGCATACTTACACCACAACAAATAACACTGTATCAACAAGCCGTGACAGAGCTCGGCGATAAACTGAAGCAACCGCTCGCCGATGTTAATCGCCGTGGTTTGGTGATGTCGTATCTTTTACGTTTTAAACAAATTTGTAATCATCCTTGCCAATGGTTGGGCCACGGCGTTTATTCAGAAGAATTGAGCGGGAAGTTCTTAAGGCTAAAAGAGTTGTGTGCAGTTGTTGTTGAAAAACAAGAAAAAATATTAATTTTCACTCAATTTAAAGAAATTATTCCGGCACTTTTTGCATTCTTAACGACGGTCTTTAAGCGGGAAGGACTCTATTTGCATGGACAAACACCCATTAAGGAGCGGGCTAAGTTGGTCGAATCTTTCCAGACAGAACAGGGGCCGCCTTTTTTTATTTTATCGCTTAAGGCAGGGGGAACAGGATTAAACTTAACGGCAGCCTCGCATGTGGTTCACTTCGATCGCTGGTGGAATCCTGCGGTGGAAAATCAAGCAACGGACAGAGCCTTTAGAATAGGGCAAAAGAAAAATGTTTTAGTGCATAAATTTATTTGTCAAGGCACCATTGAGGAAAAAATTGACTTGCTTTTAGAGTCAAAAAAAACGTTGTCTGATGAAATTATAGGGGCAGGCAAGGAACTTTCGATTACACAATTATCCAATGATGATTTGATGCAGATGATCACACTGGATATTCATCGTGTTTTAATGGATAATGAGTAGCGTGATCTTGCTTGAATCAGAAGAGTATAGTAAAAATTATAGAATAGGTGTTTTTAATGGGTCGATATTATGGCGGATTTGCCCCGTATGTTCCTGTAGCGGAGCGTAAACGTAGGGCCAGTAATCAAATAGAAAAATTAAAAAAATCAGGCAAATTAGTAGAGGCGGTTATCATTGAAGGTCGGACGATTGCAAAAACTTTTTGGGGTAAGGCATGGTGCGAACACTTAGAGTCTTTCAGTGATTATGCTAATCGCTTACCCAGGGGACGCACTTATGTCCGGAATGGATCTGTTTTTGATCTGGCGGTGGGAGAAGGCGAGATTAATGCGCAGGTTAGTGGTTCATCTATTTACAAGGTTAAAATAACGATTGCCAAGGTAGCTAAATCTCGCTGGGAAAGCATTGTTCAAGCGTGTTCTGGTAAAATCGAATCTCTTATTGAACTTTTGCAGGGTAAATTTTCTAAAGGCGTTATGGGCGTTTTAACCGATCCTCATAAAGGCTTGTTCCCAGGGGTAAACGATATAAAACTCAGTTGCTCTTGCCCAGATTGGGCGGATATGTGCAAGCATGTGGCGGCGGTTTTATATGGGGTTGGGGCCAGACTAGATGGACGACCAGAAGCCCTCTTTCTATTAAGGCAGGCGGATCAATTTGAGCTTATTTCTACAGCAAGCGCAGCTTCTTTAACAAAAATGAACTCAGAGGACAACGACACACGGATGGGTGAAGCGGATCTGTCCTCTTTATTTGGTATTGATATTGCAGATAATCCGAATACAAAGGCTAGAAAAACTAAAGCGGTGACTAAGCCTGCAACGAAGAAAACGGCGATTAAAGCGGTGGTTAAGACCGCAACGAAAAAAAAACCGGTTAAAGCGGTGACTAAGGCCGCAACGAAAAAAGTAGCGGTTAAAGCGGTGGCTAAGACTGCAACGAAAAAAGTAGCGGTTAAAGCGGTGGCTAAGACTGCAACGAAAAAAGTAGCGGTTAAAGCGGTTGCCAAGACTGCAACGAAAAAAGTAGCGGTTAAACCCGCTGTTAAAGTAACCGTAAAAAAACGAAAAGAAGTAAGGTAAAACAATAGTTCATGCAATATTGTCGTCAAAAATGGGCTGTTTTTCTCTTGGGTTTAGTCACTACCCTGTGTTTTTCGGAGCCCGCATTACCTCTAAACGACATACAAGTGCGCAGTGTAAATGCCTATACCACGGATGTGAAGCTTATTTTTGACGATGCGCCGCAAGTTCGTTATTTTATTTTAGACAATCCCTTTCGTTTTGTGGTGGACATCAATAATGGGGATTTAAAAATCCCGATTCATGCAGACGTATTCAACGGCACCTTAATCAATGCGTTGAGAAAAGGTGCGCAACCCAATCAAGTGTTACGTTTGGTCTTTGAATTGAAGGGTAATGTAGATGCTAGGAAAATTATGGCCGACTCTAAAACGGTGGTATTTGAATTAACAGAGAAAATCAAAGGCAAAAGTCCAGAAAAAAAAACAGAGCTTAGGGCAAGCGAGCCCCAAAAAGTGGCGCCTAGCCTGCCTACGCGGGCGGAACCTATGCCCACTAAAAATCAGAATCCAACGGTAACTAAAAGACCTCCTCAGGGCAGCCGTAAAGTAGTGGTGGTGGTGGATGCTGGACACGGCGGTAAAGATCCCGGCGCATCCGGTTCTAGAGGCAGCAAAGAAAAAAATGTCGTTTTGGCTATTGCACAAGATTTATCTGCAGATATCAATACCACGCCTGGCATGCGTGCGGTCATGACGCGTAATGGTGATTATTACCTCACTTTAAGGCAGCGTTTACAAAAAGCACGGGAGGCTAATGGCGATATTTTTATTGCCATACACGCGGATGCTTTTGATAATATACAATCTCATGGTGCTTCGGTTTATGCTTTATCCTTAAAAGGGGTGAGTAGTGAAGCTGCGCGTTGGTTAGCGGCAAAAGAAAACTATTCCGAATTAGGCGGAGTAGATTTGAGCGATAAAAACGATATGTTGCGATCGGTTTTAATCGATCTATCGCAAACCGCAACGATTAGTGCTAGTTTAAGGTTGGGCGATAGCATCTTGGCACAAATGGGTCTTTTTACACCTTTACATCATACGGCGGTTGAGCAAGCAGGTTTTGTGGTTTTAAAATCACCTGACATTCCTTCGGTGTTGGTTGAAACGGGTTTCTTATCGAATAGCAGCGAAGAATTAAAATTGCGCAACGCGCAATATCAAGAAAAAGTGGCTCAAGCCATTTTAAAAGGGGTTATTAAATATTTTTATGGGCAACCGCCTGAAGGCACATGGATTGCAGAAAAAGTAAAAGGACAACAAAAGGAGGCTTGAGAATGGCTAGAAACATTTACCTATTAGCACCTATGGTCGCAAATTTAATTGCCGCAGGTGAAGTGATTGAAAGACCTGCTTCTGTGGTAAAAGAGTTATTAGAAAACAGCTTAGACGCGAAGGCCCGGCGCATTCAAATCGATATAGAAAAAGGTGGTTTACAGCTGATACGCGTGCGCGACGATGGCATGGGGATGATTAAAGACGATTTGGCTTTGGCACCAGAGCGTCATGCCACTAGCAAAATCAAAACGGCACGCGATTTAGAAATGATTGGAACCTTGGGTTTTCGCGGCGAAGCCTTAGCCAGCATAGACAGTATAGCCCATTTGGCTATTACCTCTTTAGCAGAAGGCGAGCAAACAGCGTGGAAATTATTTCGTGCGCCGGATAGTTCTGAATACAGTATGGAGCCTGCGGCACATCCTAGAGGAACCACGGTGGAGGTGAGTGAATTATTTTGTTACGCTCCGGTCAGACGAAAGTTTTTACGCTCTGAAAAAACGGAATATTTGGCTTTAGAAGACATGGTAAAACGCATTATGTTGTCTACCTTTGATGTGGGTTTTGTGATGCGGCACAATCAACGTTTAGTGGCGCAAGTACGCGCGGGTAAAAGTGAGCCGGAACAAGATAAACGTTTGTCGGTGGTGTGTGGTCAGGCTTTTTTAAATAATAGCTTACGCGTAGACAGCAGTTATGAAGGTATGCAGTTGTGGGGTTGGTTGGGGTTACCTGGTTTTAATCGAAGCCAAAGTGATCTACAATACCTTTATGTGAATGGCCGCGTGGTAAAAGATAAAATATTGAATCACGCCATACGATCAGCCTATTTAGACAGCATAGACGAGGGCCGTTATCCGTGTTATGTGTTGTATTTGACAATTTCCCCCGATGTTATCGACGTCAATGTGCATCCCACCAAGCAAGAGGTGCGTTTTACCGATAGTCGATTGGTGCATGAATGGTTGGCGATTACATTGCGCAATGCCTTACAAGATGCCTTAAGGGTTAAAATGGCGGTTGATGAAACTCCCTTTCCAAAAAATGCGCCTACTGAAAATGAAAATCTAGAACAAACAAGACAAACAGAAAATACGGCCTACGTAGAGCCGCGCAGCAGTTTAGCGGCGTATATGCCGCAAAGGACAATGCCTCAGCGCAGAGCCTACTCTGTTTCGAGTCCAATAGATGCTGAGGAAAACCCACATGCCAGAGATAGCATTTTAGGTATTCTTCACCAGCACTATGCACTGTTAAAACGAGATGAGCAGATTGCTTGGTTGGATCTGAAAAGGCTGTATCAAAGCATTGTGCACGATAAAGCCTTGCGCGCGTTTCAGGGCGAGCCCTTAAAAGCCCAATGGTTGCTATTGCCACAAACGTATCCTTTTAGCGGCTTTGACGCGGCAACGAGGTTACTGATGCAAAAAAAACTAGTGGCTTTGGGTATTGTTTTTGATTGGGAAGACGGTATTCTAACGGTGCGGCAATTGCCGGCCTTATTAAAAGAGGGTTTAAACAGCGCGGTTTTTACGGCTTTTATTGCAGCCTCGCATGCCGAAACAGACAATCATGCGCCCTGGTTGGCCGCTTTAATGAATCACCTCAGTTTGCCTTCAGATTATTTCAAAAAAATGGGCTTAGAGGCTATTCATAGGCTCTGGCTAGATGCAGCACGTCTAGTGCACCAAGAGCATTGTTTACGCTGGGTGCGTTTGGAGGACGTGCAGCACGTGGTAGGTACGCCTGAATTGGCGTAGAAGGCCAATCATTAGTCTCTATACCCCCGTGTATCGCGTACAGTCATGTATAGGTTTTACCTTTGCTGTGCTTTTAGGGCGTGAAACGCGTTCTGGATGCGCCGGAACTCACCCTAAAACGTATAAAAACAATCAATAAAAGCATAGATTTTTTGTTAAAAAACACCTTTAAAACCCGAAATTTATTTAAAAATCGCTAAAACCACCTATTTTATTTATTTTCAATCACTTGCAATTTTCTTTTGGATTTAATCAAAAATTATTAATAAAAATTCACACAGAAAGCGGTGTTTGTTTAAAAAAAGCCCTACCCCTTAATATTTCCTTAATGTTCGGTCGGTATAATGATGTACTGCAAACACATAGACTGTTTAAAAACTAACCATAATAAAACGTGAAGGTAAAAAATGAGCCGTTCAAGCTATACACTAATCGCCTTTGGCACGGGCCAGACTTATGGTAAAGGCGAGGAGGATTTTTTAAAGAAGTTCTATGACGCTTGTAGTGCCCCGAATATAGCGGCAGAGGTAGCGCAGTCCGCGAGTCGCAGTCAAAAAAGCTATTGTGATGGTCCAGGATTGGCAGGCTTTGAAGTTGAGGGTCATACGCAGACAGAATTTGATAATATTATCAAGTGGTTAAATGGAATAGAGGAGTTGGGGGTTACAAACCTCAATTTGACCGGGTTTAGCCGCGGTGCGGTCACGTGTATACGTATTGCCAATAGATTGAATGCACATAGAAACAGCTTAGAGGCTAAACCAGATAAATCTCCTGAGGAGAACGCTCTCCTTTCAAAATTGAAAAAATTAGACATTAACCTTTTCCTTGTGGATCCCGTTGCAGGGTATATGGCAAAGAGCGACCCAGAGGCGTCTGTTATTCCCGGTAATGTTACGCGCTGTATTTCCATTTTGCAGCTTCATGAAATGCGCCGCGATTTTAAAGCTCAGACTTTGGGTTATCTTCATGTTGAGGATCCCAGTAAAACTGACTTTACTGAGTTACCTATGTATGGCAACCATTCCGATTCAACTAAAGAAAAGAATGCAAAGATGGACAGCGCGCCACATATATTATGGGGAATGCTTTACCCTTATTTGAGCGCCCATGGTACCGAGTTTAATAATGGTGTAGTGCCCGATATGGCAGAATATAAGGCTAAAGGGACACCTTGGGATAAAAATATCACCCCTAAAAATTTACTGAATGAATTTGGTCGCCATCATGCACAAGAAGACGCTTATGAGGCGTATGGGAGACGGCGCAATCCGGTGGATAGTCTGCCTACGCTTAGGACCCCTAGAAAAATAAATCAGCATTTAGAGTGTTATGTTAGAGACAGCGATTTTTTTATCAATAAATTTGAGCGAGAACTCTTTAAGATAAGCTACCCTAAAACATTCAATTATTTGTTTGAAATGAATAGGTTCGATCTCAGATCCCCCTCTACGAGCGCATCGACAAAAGAAGTTGTTTTAGCGGAAATTCTGGAAATGCAGAGAGAGAGCCCCGAATTATTTAACTATTTAGTGAAAAAGAATAAAATTGGTCAAGTGGATTTGAGTGAGAACTCTCTAGGCAACCCATCAGGAACACCGCTACTAGAATCTTTATCTGTCGTCGAAAAAATTTATCCAGATGAATTTCCGTGCAACCTAGAGGAACCCATAAAGTTAAATGAAGCAATAAAGGCCATAGATGTTTTGACGCAATCTATTGTTAGCGCTACTTTTTGCTATCAAAAGGATAAAGCCTTCCATGATGTTTTTAAGAAAAAATCAGAAGATGCAAAAGCGGAAGAAATACGCAATAAGGTGTTGGAAATCGTTAAAAAAGGTTGCGATTTAGGCCTGGGGTCTGACGCAGTGTTTGCGCATAATGCCGTTAAAGTTGAAATTTTAGATCACATTGAGAAAGAGGCATTTACCTTGCGTATGCAGGGAAGCCAAAGTAAATTAGCCGATTCATTGGATGATATTTTAGAGCAAAATGGACGAAGTAAAACGTCTGCGCCAGAAAATCAAGCCACATTGACGTTAATTCGCGCTGGTTTTAAAGTGATAGATGAGGCCATTTATGCTCTGGGTACGGGTGGGTTTATAGTGGGTGGAGTCTTATCTGCTGTGGGAATCCTTTTGAAAGATATAGGGGATGGTATTGAGCAGAGTTTGCCCAAAAAATCAGGCAATAACGAAAACCCTCGTGGGATCCGCGAAAATATTTTCTTGAAAATTGCAACGGGCTTTATTGGCGTAGGTACTATATTTAAAAATCATTCTGGCATTGCGACCCTAAGAGAAGGCGCACGTTCAAAACTCAAAGAAGGAAGAGATGCTGTGTTGGCGAGTGTTGTGGCAAAATCTGATTTGATTCAAGGGGTGTCTTCAAGCCCTAAAAGTGTAGCTTTTTTCGGTCTTCCTGCGGACAACACTCGTGCGTCATGTGGACAAAAATTTGGAATATCACAGTCTCTGATGGGCGGCGCAGCGTAAGCTTACGCACAGTAAACAGGGCGATTATAAAGGAAGGATCGTGGCTAAAATAGCTTCCATTTTTTTCTTAAAGAAGTAACGATCTTTTCGTAGGGGCAGGCACGAGGACCTGCCCCTACGCGCAATCTCGCATCTTCAAGTACGATGGGACTATACTCTACGCATTTGTAGTTATTGAGCGATTCTCTTAGACCGAGTCTTAATCAAAGCACAGATATCATCAATCACTGGCGAGGTTAGACCATCTTGCCTAAAGGTCTGTCTGAGCGCTACGGCTTGGTCTAATGTGTTTTCAGCCATGTTTCGCAATTGTTTTTCAATATTTTTTTTAGCCATTTCTGTATCGGGGACTATACGTTGCCAGTGACGTAGAAAAACGTCGTCTGGTTTATATTTTCCACCGAGTTTCATTGCCATTTTTTCAGATAAATCAGGATAGACGGCAGTGCTTAAGAGATCATAAGCGGGTGCTAATTCAGGTTTGCTTCCTGTATAGAGTAAAGAAAAATTTTTGCCATGCGCATCTGCATTGCCAATAAAATAATTGAAAATAGTAAGATCTAGAAAACGCAGTTGATCGGCTGCTGGTTTTGCTGAATGAGCCATAATGACTTCCAAACATTTGGCTAGGCTAGGGCCACCTTCACGCTCATATTTAATCTCGGGTAGAATGCCTAAAGCTTGGCAGAAATCTTCCTGATGTATACGCAGTATGGAACCCTCTGTATTTTTCTTACGGTCGTAACGTTCAACTATATAACAGGGGATATCTCCAACAAAATGGATCATTGCTTTGGGTACGACTATACCGATTTTTTCGGCAAGGCGCATACAAAATAGCTCATTATGAACGCTGTCCGTGATACGATCAATGACAGGTTTAAGAATATGCGTTGTCGGTGCACCGTTTTTAATTAAAGCGACTTTACCTTTTTCAAAGTCCACCGCAAGTTTATCTTGTGTGCCTGCGAGTGATAAGCGCATTTTATCTTCTCCCGCTAAAAGGGGGTGTCGTTTGAGTAATGCTAAGATATCGCGTAGCTTTGCGTCGTCTAGAACTTCAATGTCCTTATCACTATGGCGTGGAGGCAGTTGTCCTTCTGGATAAACAGACAAGGCACCGGCGCATTCTCCGCCAATCGCTTGCAACAAAGCAAAAGTATTCTTTTCAGAAAAGCCTAGATAGCGTGCAATTTTTTGCTTAGCGATTTCATCGGGTAGTAATCCTGAGAAAAAGGCCTTTACTTCAATGCCAGAGAATGCTTCTGTTTTTGGTGGCATTGAAATCGATATTCCGGTTGTAGCCTGATGCAAAAATTCTGCTGTATAGGTGAATGATAGACTACCTTTATCGTTTTGTATTAATTTACCCACCAGTACTGCATTGAGGTAAACATCTAAGGTTCTATCACTCATAAATTATCTCCGCTTATTTGTATATCCAAACCTAGCATGGCCAGAATATGCAATGACTTACCTATATGGCAGGATTCTTTACCTTGTTCTAGTTCGCGTACAAAGCGCACGCCTACGCCGCTAACGGCGGCCAGCTGTTCTTGTGTTAAACCTTGTTTCTTGCGCGTAGTGCGCACGATCTGGCCCAAGGTTTGCATTTTCGTCATTTGCGCCATAAATCAACCCTCTCAGGATGATTATAGCAGGGTGCTATTAAAAGTCAATGAAATAACCCCGATCGGGACGTTATTTCGTGGGTGATCCTTACTTAAGCTATACTCTACGCAGTTGTAGTTAGGGGGCTACACATCTATACTTTTCCCAGGCTGAAGCTGCAATAAAAATGTATCGACTGGGTAACACAGCACGCCGTTCTTTTTTAAACTCTCTTTGCCATTATACAGCAATAAACAAGTGGCTTCGGGATAATCTATTTTAAACTCGGTTAAACCTTTTAGATCTTTAGACTGTATATTTTTCGCATTTTTAACTTCTATCGCAAAAAAACCAATTTCGCCATAGACGATAAAATCCACTTCTAAACCGCTTTTTGTGCGCCAAAAATAAAGCTTTCCTTCTTGTGTAGAATAATCCAACCAAGCACGTAAATGCTGTGCAACTAAAGTTTCTAAAGTAAGGCCATGCAACTCTTCAGGGAGATCTAAAGGGCCTTTAGGGCGTATAGCACGATATACACCTGCGTCAAAATAATAAAATTTAGATTTTTGCACTAAATGTCTTTTTGCCTTTTTGCTAAAAATAGGCACTTTGAAACTCAGTAATAAATCTTCCAAAATAGAAACATAATTTTCTATTGATTTACTAGACAGATGACATTCTCTGGCAATATTAGAATAATTTAATATGGAGCCTTGAGAAAAGCTAATAACTTCTAAAAATTGTCCAAATTCTTCTACACGCCTTACTAATCCTTCCATTTGCACTTCTTCTTTCATATACAGTGCTAAATATGTTTTTAAATCCGCATTGGGATCTTCTGAATGATAAATTAACGGTAACATGCCAAATTGTAGCGCATTGGTCAATGAAAACTCTGTTCCTAATTCTATCGCCATAAAAGGATGCATATGCGTTAGCAATGCGCGTCCTGCCAGCAAGTCTACGCCTTCTCGTTTTAATTTGCGCGCGCTGGAACCGGTTAAAATAAATCGCCACTGTTTATTCTCTTCAATCAATGCGTGTATCAAACTGAGTAAAGCGGGTGCTTTCTGTATTTCATCAATAACAAATATAGATTGTTTAGCTGCATTGACAACTTCACGCAATCTTTCCGGAAAAGCGCGATATTGACGATAAATTTCGGGCTCTAATAAATCAATTACCAAGGCCTCGGGGTAAGCTTGTTTAAGCCAAGTCGATTTTCCTGTTCCCCTAGGCCCAAAGATGAAATAGCTTTTTCCTCTAGGTTTTTGGAAAACTCGTATTACAGATCCCATTTCTCCTTCCTTTTTTGAATTAGCACGTCAAGAAAGTATAGTTTAAGCTGGCAAAGAGGTCAAGGAGCTGATTTTTTAGAAGGTTTGTGCGCCTATTACCCTCGTGAGCTTTATTGCAAGCGCGAAATATTTCTAAAAGAATTAATTTCCAATGCCTCAGATACGCTGTGCTTTTTATCCGAGGGTAGGCGCTGAGTCCGCAAGCACCAGGCGTGTAGTACTCTACAGGACTGGTGCGAGAGAGGCGTAGGCAACACTCCCTAACTACAACTGCGTAGAGTATATGAGTATATCCATCTTCATTCTATCATTATAGGCATCAATTCCGCAAAAGCTCCAGGTAAAATTTCCCCCGTATCATAATCCATCGTATCTAAAAAAGCAGGATCAGATGAATTGATTGCCAAGGTCATTGCCAGATGGTATTTGAAGAAATAGAAACAAACAACGGAATAACCCGGAGTAAAGCCGTCGTGAGAAACAAACACATCAAATTGCGGACTGTGGCGAATAACGACACCCAAGCCATATTCAGCAGTGCCTTTGCCTATGGGTGCGCCGTTATGGGTCATAGCATCTATGCTTTTAGACGTTAATAGATTCCCCTGAAAAAGAGCTTGATACCACTGTGTTAACGCTTGAGTATTCGTAACGATGCCGCCAGCTGCGCCCGGAAAGATCGTGTACGCATTATGTAAGGTATAGGCTTGTCTAGGCTTTGCTCCAGGAATGATTAGCACCGGAGCAGTTTTAAACGCAGCGGTTAATGGATTGTCATCGCTTGTATCTAAATAGCCATAGGCTATTTTGTTGATTACAGATTGAGTTAAGATCCCATTATCGGCATAATAAATATCTTTTAATTTCGCTTCTGCCCATAATTGTTCAAATAGCGTGGAGATCGGTTTGTGCGTTATCGATTTCAGGACAATACTCAGTAAAAGGTAGTCTGTATTGGTATAACTGCACAATCCCGGTGTGCCGGGTTTAAAGAAGAAAGGTTTTTGCATGGCTATGGATAGCAATGCTTGATCGCTCCAGGTGCGCATGGGATTTTTGACAAAAGCCGTCGCGAATGCTTTCGTATTGAAATCTTCGGGAACGCCGCTGGTATGGTTTAATAATTGTCGTACGGTGACCGCACCTAAAGTAGGATATTGTTTAACGCTTAAAGCCAATTCTCCGCCATAGTGTTTTGCCAGCTGATTCAGCGTGCCGTCTAGTTTCAATTTTCCCGCTTCGACTTGTAGTAATATCGCCGCGGCTACAAACGATTTGGTGACACTACCGGTTAGAAATAAGACATTCTTGCTAAGAGGCGAATTCGCAGTCACACCTACCGCAATGCTGTGTATAGGTTGATTGTCGTAGGCATAACTGAGCACCGCGCCAGGAATCGCATATTGATGAATTAAGCGGGTCAGCGTTTTATTGAGTTCGACATTTTTTTCTAGAGTACTCTGACCGCCATAAACAGACGATACAAACAAAACAACACCAACGGTCAGAAATTTAAAAGAGGATTTTTTTAGGCTTTTGCTTTTCATATTTATTTTCTTAAAAAAGCTATTATTTAAATTTTATTTCTGATATGCTATTCAGGTGTTTTGCTTTTTAAGCAGAGCACACAAGGCGCAACCTTGAACCTACGGTCTTAGAGCTAAAGGCTCAAAGTTGCATATAACTAAGTCGCCCCTCTGGCATGAAACAAACACGCCAAAAGGGCTAACTTGAACCTTACACTAATAAGGACAAGCTGATGCAAATCGTACCACATTGTTGTTGCTCTTTACAGCGCAGCACACTCGCCCGCCATAAAATGGCCCAAAAAACGCACACTATGATGTATTTGGTGCGCCCAAAGATTAGAAATGAACATTTTTTAGTCTTAAGCGTGCTTAAAACGCAGCGTAGCCGCGTCTTTAGAACGACCTTTTCCTTAGTCTCCTTAGCTTAAGCCTAAACGCTTAATCGGTATTCAATTTAGGAGAAAGGGATGTGGGATTTTTTTAGGCGCACGTTTTGCGTGCCGTATGGTGGGCGCGATCCACCTTAAACACCCGCGCAGTGTAGAAAATATATTGTTTAAACAGTAATGTCTCAGTGGGGAGAAGATCGTGTTTTTATCTTTTTTTATTGAGCGGTATTTATTATGCAAGAAAAGGAGAAGCAACGTGCTTATTTTAAGTAGACGCGTCGGTGAAGCCATCATGATAGGCGATGACATCATCATTCGAGTAATGGAAATAGGTGGGCAGGTGCGATTGGGCATCATCGCACCTAGAGAGATTGAAGTCCACAGGGAGGAAATTTACCAGCGGATCAAAGCGGGGCAACTAGAGCCTAGTGATTAGTCCTTAACCCAGGTAGGGCGGCTTGCGGCCGTCCTGCCGCCTTGAAAAATCCCCTCATCGCCCCCACCTGTAAGAGTACACACATTATTATGAGGCGTTCATTATGACCACAACGGCAACTACAGAAAAACAAACCTGCGGCTTTCAGGCCGAAGTAGGGCAATTATTGCATTTAGTGACCCATGCGCTCTATTCCAATCGCGAAATATTCTTGAGAGAATTAGTTTCTAATGCTTCAGATGCTTTAGACAAGCTACGCTTTCTATCCGTTAGCGAACCGGCTTACCTGGAAAACGATACCGAATTGGGTATACACATTGAAATCGATGAAGAAGCTAAAACCTTAACCCTACGCGACAATGGCATAGGCATGGACAGAGACGAAATCATCGCTCATTTGGGAACCATCGCCAAATCAGGAACCAAAGAGTTTCTAAAAGTGTTATCGGCCCAACAAAGTAAAGAAAACTTATTAATTGGCCAATTTGGGGTGGGGTTTTATTCCTCCTTTATTGTTGCAGACAAAGTCAGCGTGCGCAGTCGTAAAGCCGGTCTTGCCGCAGAAACGGGTGTGGAATGGCAATCTACGGGTGAAAGCGATTTTAGCGTAGAAACCATTACCAAAGCCTCACGCGGTACAGAGGTTATCTTACATTTAAAAGAAGATGCCGCAGAGTTTCTAGACAACTGGCGTCTTAAAAATTTAATACGAAAATATTCCGATCACATTTCTTTTCCCATTTGGATGCAAAAAGAAGCTGAACCGCAATCGGATGAAGAAGAAGCAGAAGACAAAGACTCGAATATCAGCGATGCAACCGTGTTTGAAACGGTCAATCGCGCCGAAGCCCTGTGGACTTTGCCCAAAAGTAAAATTTCTGATGAAGAATATACGGAATTTTACAAACACATTTCACACGATTTTTCAGATCCCCTTGCTTGGGTGCATAACAAGGTTGAAGGTAAATTAGAATACAGCAGTTTATTGTACATTCCTAAAAATCCACCCTTCGATTTATATCAGCGCGAAGCGTCTAAAGGCTTAAAACTGTATGTTAAACGGGTCTTTATTATGGACGATGCCGAACAATTGTTGCCATTGTATTTGCGTTTTGTAAAAGGGGTTATCGATTCAAACGATTTACCTTTAAATGTATCTCGTGAATTATTGCAAAATAATGCCGTCATAGAATCATTGCGCTCTGCAACGACGCGCCGTGTTTTAGATACACTGGAAAAAATGTCTAAAGAACAAGCCGATAAATACGCCGAATTTTGGCAGTCTTTTGGACCTGCCCTAAAAGAAGGGATTGCTGAAGATTTTGCGAATAAAGATAAAATCGCGGCGTTATTACGCTTTGAAACCACGCAAAGTGAAGGCAAAAGCACGGTTTCTTTGGCCGATTACATTGCCCGCATGAAAGATAAACAAGATAAAATCTATTATGTGACGGCCGATTCCGCCGCCGCTGCGCGTCATAGTCCGCAATTGGAAATTTTCAAGCAAAAAAATATTGAAGTATTGCTGTTATCCGATAGGGTCGATGAATGGCTGGTGGTGCATTTATCTGAGTTCGACGGTAAATCCTTGCAATCCATTGCTAAAGGCATGTTAGATTTAGACACCTTTGCCAATGAAGAAGAGAAAAAAGCACACGAGCAAGTTGTAGCCGAATTAAAACCATTGGCCGAAGCCGTTAAAGACGCCTTAGGCGACGCGGTGAAAGAAGTGCGCATTAGCCATCGCTTAACCGATTCCCCAGCCTGCGTGGTTGCAGACGACAACGATTTGGGCGGTCATGTGCAGCGGCTCTTAAAAGCGGCTGGACAAGCCATGCCAGAAAGTAAACCCATTTTGGAATTGAATCCGAATCACCCTATTGTCAAGCAATTGGATCAGAATAAGGGTACGGAGCAGTTTAAACAATGGAGTCAAATTTTGTTATCGCAAGCCATTTTGGCAGAAGGCGCACCTTTGGTGGATCCCGCTACGTTTGTGAGTCAGTTGAATGATCTGTGGAAAGGGTTGTTAGCCGCACATTAAAATTATTGTAAGGCGCATTGCATCATAAAAAATGACACTACCTAGGGTCTGTTGTTTTACCAGAACGGATAGAGTCATTAGAGCGTCATGGGCACTTACGGTTAACTGAGTGAGGGAGGATGTCAAAGAGCGTG
>VFJV01000011.1 GCA_009885895.1 Gammaproteobacteria bacterium | reverse complement strand
CTCATTGATTTATATGGTGGGTCGTGATGGATTCGAACCATCGACCAACGGATTAAAAGTCCGCTGCTCTACCAACTGAGCTAACGACCCATATGATGAACGACTATTTTACATGAATTTTCAAAAAAAACAATACCTAAAACGCGCTTAATTTAATCGATTTCAAACTTGCATATCAGCCCGCTTTTAATTATGCTCTGCCTATTCATTTCTTTATTATGGCGGCAGAATGAGTTCAAATTTTAAACGAATCGGTCTGGTAGGACGTTATCGGCAAAATAGTATGGGCCCCACGCTGATTTTGCTGGAAAATTGGTTAATTAAAAACCAATATGCCGTGGAATTAGAGCTGCAAACGGCAGAAACCCTAAAACGCCTTAACCAAGGCCTGGAATTGAACCAACTCTGCCAAGAAACGGATCTTATCATCGTTCTAGGCGGTGATGGCAGCTTACTCGGCGTAGCCCGCGCCGCAGCCGATTATGCTGTGCCGGTATTGGGCATCAACCATGGCCGTTTAGGCTTTTTAACCGACATACATCCCAAAGCCTGTATCGAAGAAGTCGAAAAGGTCTTGGCGGGCGATTATCTAGAAGAAAACCGCTTTTTATTAGAGGCCATTTTTCAACATCAAACTACACACCCACAAACCGCCTTAAACGATATAGTCTTGATGCCAGGTCCTCTACCCCACATGATAGAGTTTGAAATTTACATAGACGATGAATTTGTTTGTAGTCAACGCGCCGATGGTTTGATCACCGCGACCCCTACCGGTTCCACAGCCTATGCTTTATCGGGCGGAGGACCTATTGTATCGCCCTATTTAAGTGCCATCGTTTTAGTCCCTATGTTTCCGCACACCTTATCGAGTAGACCTATAGTCATCGATAGCCATCAGAAAATCAATATTATCTTAACGGATAAAAATGAAGACAATGCGCGGGTCAGTTGCGATGGACGCGAACGCATTGTATTACCTATAGGGGAAACCTTAACGCTGCAAAGAAAAAAAGAAGAATTGCGTTTAATTCACCCTGAAAATTATCGTTATTTTGACACCTTACGCAATAAATTGGGTTGGGCACATAAGCCTACTCATAATTTGGAATAACCCCCCCCTATGTTAGAGCATTTACACATTGAAAATTTTGCCATCATCGAGAATTTAGACCTGGATCTATCTGCAGGCATGACGGTGATTACCGGCGACACCGGTTCTGGAAAATCCATTGTCATCGACGCGTTAGACATTGCATTGGGCCACAGAGCCGACAGTAAATTCATACGCGAAGGCTCAGCGCGCTGCGAAATCAATGCCAGTTTCGATACCACCCATTGTAAAAATGCGCAATTATGGTTACAAGAAAACGATTTAGAAAATGATTCCACCTGCATTATTCGCCGGGTAATAACCGCAGATGGCCGCTCTAAAAACCACATTAATGGCCGTGCCGTTACCCTACAACAATTAAGACTCTTGGCGCAAGAACTGATTCAAATTCACGCCCAGCATGAACATTATGCCCTACTAAAACGCGATGAGCAACGATATATTGTAGATCGCTTTGCCCAGCATAGCGATTTATTACATTTGGTCAAGAATAGCTATCAAACTTGGCGTGAAAGTTACGACGCATGGCAAGCTTTATTAGCCTTGGGCCAAAGCGATCGCGGGAAAATGGATTTTTTAACGTATCAACTACAAGAGATTAAAGCCCTGCAATTACGCGCTAACGAATTAGACGCGCTGCATCTAGAACAAAAGAAATTAAGCCACAGCCAAGAATTGGTGATGGCCTTGTCTACAGCTGTAGATGCCATTTATAAGAATAGCGACGCGACGGTGCTATCGTCTGTTTTACGCATACACCGTGATTTAACAGCGCATCAAAAAATACTGCCTGAATTGAGCAATACTTTAAATTTATTGAACAATGCCACCCTGCATTTAGAAGAAGCTTCGGCCGAATTGAATACGCTTTTAAAAGACATGCCCCTTGATCCTAAGCGTTTGCAAGAAGTAGAAACGCGTTTACAGAACATACATAATCTGGCGCGAAAATTGCATGTGCCTGCGGAGCAATTGTTAGCCTTACAAGACAAATTAACGCTGGAATTAGATTCATTACAAAACCTAGATGAAAAAGCACAGCAATTGGAAAAAATTTCTGAAGAGCATAAAGCACAATATCAATTGTCAGCCGAAAAACTCAGCGCCTCTAGGCTCAAGGCGGCTGAAAAACTAGGCGTACAAATGAGTGTTTATCTTCAGAAATTGAGCTTGCCACACGGCCAATTTAAAGTGGTGTTTTCTGAACCGGCGACTATACCCACAGCCTATGGCCTAGATCAATTGGAATTTTACATCCAAACCAATATAGGTCAAACAGCGCAGCCCTTGGCAAAAATTGCCTCCGGCGGTGAATTATCGCGCGTAAGCTTAGCTCTGCAACTCATTTCATCGCAACAAGACAACACCCCTACCCTCATCTTTGACGAAATCGATGTGGGCATAGGGGGCAAAACGGCCGATGTGGTTGGTCAGTTATTACGGCAATTGGGTGAAAAAACACAAGTCATTTGCATTACCCATCAACCACCGGTAGCAGCACGCGGCCATCACCATCTGCGTATCGAAAAAGAACATGGAAACGCCACTACCTCGCGCTTATTAGCCCTAGATCCCAAACAACGCACACAGGAAATAGCACGCATGCTAGGCGGTAAAAGCCATACCGCCGTAGCACACGCTAAAGAGTTGCTGGAATTAGTATAGCCAACAACATGACTCGCTGATGCTCCATTCTATACTCTTCGCATTTGTGGTTAGAGGTTGCTGCCTTATTTCGTTATGCATTACGTTATATAACGATTTATTACGGGTAACCCTCCCGGTGCAGCCCTAAATCACCCTGAAGCCGCACTGAATAGCCGCATTTTAAACTGTTTTTATTTGCTATAGGGCATCATTGCGAGCAAATGAGTACTGCATGTATAATAGATGGCATAATCGCAATCATCCGGGCCATTACAGCCATCTAATAAGGGGAACAGCATGTCAGATCGAAAAACAAACACTTTATCTACCCTAGCCGTAGGCGCACACACCTACCACTACCATAGTTTAAAGGCCGCCGAAGACGCGGGTTTAGGGCAATTTCATAAACTTCCCGTCTCCTTAAAAATATTATTAGAAAATTTATTGCGCTTTCAAGACGATGCGAATGCCCAAAAAGGCGTATTCGCTATGGCGACCTGGCTAGAAAAACGCCATAGTACACAAGAAATTGCCTACAGACCCGCTCGCGTCTTAATGCAAGACTTTACCGGCGTTCCAGGTATAGTCGATCTTGCCGCCATGCGCGATGCCTTGCACCGATTAGGGGGCAATGCCGCTAAGATTAAGCCCTTAATTCCGGTGGACTTGGTCATCGATCACTCCGTTCAAGTGGATAGCTACGCACAAGCATCCTCTTTTTTACACAACGTAGACAAAGAAATGGAGCGAAATTTAGAGCGCTATAATTTTCTAAAATGGGGTCAAAAAGCCTTTGAAAATTTCCGTGTGGTTCCACCCGGTACCGGTATCTGCCATCAAGTAAACTTGGAATATTTAGGCAAAGTGGTTTGGACCAACACGGTAGACGGCAAAACCTGGGCTTATCCAGATACTTTAGTTGGCACCG
>VFJV01000026.1 GCA_009885895.1 Gammaproteobacteria bacterium | reverse complement strand
TATCATCACCGATGCTCGCAATGACGAGATCGGCGTGAGAAAGTGGTTGTTGCGGGAGTTTGGTAAAACAGCCGACGCTTAAAGACGTAACGGGATCTTTTCGTAGGGGCAGGCCCCCGTGCCTGCCCAACCAGGGCAACCACAGGGGGTTGCCCCTACGACAGATCCTGTCGTTATTTCTTTCCTAATGTTTATCATCACCGATGATTAGATCACTCGCAATGACGGGTGAGTAGTTACGATATTTGTTTTTTTAACGTCCAATTCGCGCCCGTGTTAAGGAAAGGTATAACGAAAAGCGCATTGGACATTCCCCAGATTGCTAGGTTTCGTATTCAAAGCACCCGTAGTTTGGGCAGAAACCCATATGGTCTGGCAGATACTGTTGCTGGGTGTCGTTGTAGCCACACCGAGCCCAGGAATGCCGATAACGATATACCCCGGATAATTCTTATTATTCACTGAAATGGTATAAGCCTGGCCCCAAGCATTATTCAATGGCTTGGGTAGAAAACCCGCGTCTTGAACCACTTGTAATTGTTCAACATCAGTCAACGTGCTCTCAAATGTATAGCCACTCGCAAAATACGCTTTGTAACCGGCCTTAATGGCGCTCATATCCTGCAAGGTTTTACTGACATTGGCATTTGTTCTAGTTGAAGTGTAGAAAATAACCGCCGCCATTAACACCAAAGCCCCCACCGCCAGCGCGAGCATGGTTTCCAATAGCGTTACACCCGTGATTTTATGCGTTGCAGGTTTTCTGATTAACATTGTGTTTACCATTTTATTGACCCAATCTTATGCCTTATATTAGAACATACCCTAGAAAATAGCGAGTTTTGTTAGGGTTTTCTGAAGAACGGCCATTAGGGAATAGCTTTGCCATAAATAATAACCCCCGCATCATGCGCCGCTTTTAAAAGCGCTTTGTCTAAGCTGGCTAATGGAAGATTGAGTTTAATGGCTAAATCCAAATAGGTCGCATCATAAGCAGAAAGTTGATACTGCCTGGCTAAATTAAGGACAGAATTCACCTCATAGTAACCTTGCTGATTTTGTGTCGTAATAGGTAATTGATGTAATACGTCCCAAAAATGCTGAGTCTCGGCAACCGTCACCCGGCTGCGTCTTTCAGCAACCAGCAATACATTATTAACCTCTATACACCATAATGGCGGTACTATAGCCTTGGTTTGATGTGTGAGCTGTTTTAGTATTCCTTCAGTGTAAGGTTTTTTTTCATCTTCAAATAACCACGCCATGGTAACGGAACAATCCAGAATAAACACGATTAACGACGCCCTTTTGCAATGGCTTTTTTAGTATTCATGCCATCATCCCAGCGGATCCCTTTACGCCATTTATAAAAAGCATCGAGGATTTCGCTTTTTTGTTCCGCTTGATATACGTCTATTGGCACTAATATAGCGACAGGAACCCCGCGCAGGGTAATAGAAATGGATTCCCCCTGTTGTACTCTACCCAACAATGCTGAGAAATGTGTTTTTGCATCGAAAGCACCTATTTTTTGCATAGCGTTACACCAAACTAGTTTATACAACCAGTTTAGCATGTTAAGCTGGAAAAAGCGAGGTGCTTTTAGCCCCCCTTAAAACGGGACTTGCGCGGCATGGCTACTGACAAACCCCGCTATAAACGGTATAATACCCATCTATATAAACGGGTATCTATTGAACATGAAACTAGACATCAGCCAGCTCATTGAAAACGCATTACAGACACTGCGTCAGCAAGGCCTATTTCCTGAAGGCGTTCATCCTAGCATTCAGGTTGAACACACGCGCGATAAGCAATTTGGCGACTTTGCCTGTAATGTCGCCCTATTATTGGCCAAACCCCTGCAAAAAACGCCGCGCGCCGTGGCTGAACAAATTATCGCCCATTTGCCTCTGCACCCCCTTGTTAGCCGTGTAGAGATAGCCGGCCCTGGTTTTATTAATTTCTTTGTCACAACACAAGGCTTTTTAGCCGTCATTCCCGCTGTTTTAGCGCAAAAAGAATGCTATGGCAACAGTGCTTTAGGCCAAAATGAATCGGTTTATTTGGAATTCGTGTCCGCCAATCCCACTGGCCCCTTGCATGTAGGCCATGGCAGAGGTGCGGCCTATGGCGATACTCTAGGTAATTTATTGACCAGCCAGGGTTATGTCGTGCATCGCGAATATTACGTCAACGACGCCGGACGACAAATGGCTATTTTGGCCCTAAGCGTGTGGTTGCGTTATTTAGCGCTCTGCGGTGTAGACTGTATCTTTCCGGTTAATGCCTATAAGGGCGATTATGTCATTGCCATCGCCGAACAATTAAAGCAGGCGCATCAAAATAATCTACAACGCGCTCCCGCTACTTGGTGGCAGAATATCACACCAGACGAAGGCGTAGAAGGTGGCGACAAAGACAAACACGTAGACGATTTGGTCAATGCCATGAAATTCAGTTTGGGGGATGCAGGCTACGACGTTGTTTTTAATGTAGCCCTAAATAATGTGTTAGACGACATACGCGATGACTTAAACGGCTTTGGTGTGCACTTTGATAACTGGTTTTCTGAAAAGCAACTCGTGCAACAAGGATTATTGCAACAAGGGATTGAGCAATTAAAAGCCTTGGGTCATACCTACGAACAAGATGGCAATCTGTGGTTTAAAGCCACGGAATTTGGCGATGAAAAAGACCGCGTTTTAGTGCGAAAAAATGGCCAGCCCACTTATTTTGCTTCCGATGTGGCGTATCATGCCTTAAAATTTTCTAAGGCTGCGCGCATCATCGATGTATTAGGCTCTGATCACCACGGTTATGCGCCGCGCATCAAAGCCGTGCTCAACGCTTTAAATCTAGACAGCAACCGCCTTTCGGTAGAATTAATTCAATTCGCCATACTGTACCGCGGCAAAGAACGGGTGCAAATGTCCACTCGCAGCGGTTCTTTTGTGACCCTACGTGAGTTAAGAGCCGAAGTCGGTCGTGATGCGGCGCGCTTTTTTTATGTGTCTCGTCGTCATGAACAACACATGGATTTCGATTTGGATTTGGCAAAATCTAAATCCAACGAAAACCCCGTTTACTATGTGCAATACGCCCACGCACGTATTTGCAGCGTGTTCAGACAATTGCAGGCCCAAGGCCTAGTGTATACAGGATCCGAAGGCCTAGAGAAATTGGATGCATTAACTCTAGATGAAGAAAAAGAATTGTGTGAAAGCTTAAACCGCTATCCCTCCTTATTAGAGCAAGCCGCCTTACAATACGAACCGCATTTAATTGCGTACTTTCTAAAAACGTTGGCCGCTCAATTTCACACCTATTATAATTCACACCAGTTTCTGGTGCCCGATAACGCCCTGCGTAATGCCCGTTTAGGCTTAATTACCGCCGTGCGTTACGTCTTACAACATGGATTAACCCTATTAGGGGTAAGTTACCCGGAAGTTATGTAAATACAAAAAGGAAAATAAAACCCTATGGCCACAGCTAAAAGAAAACGTGCATCAACCTCGTCTAGCACTCAACGACGCAAAAAAAATAAGGGTGCGGGTGGCAAAAAACTTGCTTTTTATATTGCGCTATTAGCCATTGGCGCAGGTGCCATCGTTTTTTACGACCGCTATGTCAGCGTATCGCCTTCGCTATTGCCGGGACATGCCCAAAAATCGGTTTCTGGGAAATCCGCCCAAAAAAATGCGTTTGTAGAGCCGGATTATCAATTTTACACCTTATTGCCTCAAGGCAATGGCACGCAAAAAACAGCCGCCGTTGCTGCACTAGCTGTAAAACCTGTTGCTGCGCCGGCGGCAAAGCCCATTGCTGCGCCAGCGGCAAAACCCACTGCCGAGCCAAAGCCCATTGCTGCGCCTAAACCCGCGACCGTTGCTCCAAAAACAACGACCACAGCACCCATTATCGCGGCAAAACCAACGGCTATTGTTGCTCCCCCAAAGCATAAATATATAGTGCAACTAGCCTCCTTTAAACAATATCAAGATGCCGATCAATTAAAAGCCAAACTGATTTTGCAAGGCTATTCTACGCGGGTCAGCAGTGCGGCAATCAATGGCGTGGTATGGTATAGGCTCTCGATTGGTCCCTACACAAGCACAGCACAAGCCAAAACGGCACAAACTCAATTAGAACAAACGCATTTGGTTAGCCATACTCAGGTAGTTGAACAATGAAAAAAGTCCCCTTCCGTTTTGCCTGGATTGTGTTGCGCTCTATAGGCACTACAATCTATTATTCTCTAAAAACTATTTTTTATGCGCAAAAAAAAACGCCTAACACACAAAATTTAAATGAAAGCATCGGCGCCTGGGCGCAGTCTTTATTGCACATCATTGATTTAAAATATGAAATAGTAAACCCGCATGCTATTGAATTTGAAGAGCAAACACCTTATATTTTCATGAGCAATCATTTAAGCCTATACGATATTCCACTGCTGTTGGTGTCTTTACCCGGCACCGTGCGTATGGTCGCTAAAAAAGAATTGTTTAAAGTGCCTTTGTGGGGCAATGCCATGCAGCAAAGCGATTTTGTCTCCATCGATAGAGAAAATCCTACGCAAGCGCTGCAAGATTTAGACGTAGCTGCACAAAAAATGAAACAAGGCATACGCCTATGGATTGCCCCTGAAGGCACTCGCTCGAAAGATGGTCAATTACAAGCCTTCAAAAAAGGGGCGTTTAATCTCGCCATCCAAACGGGTGCTACCATCATTCCGGTTAGCATCATCGGCACCGATCAACTCTTGCCCGCCAAGACATTGCAGTTTCGCCTGGGTCAAAAAGTAGAAGTCCATTTAGGCGAACCTATAGACGCCAAACAATATACGTTACGCGAACGCATGCAATTGCTGCAAAGAGTGCGAGTAGCCATTTTGGCACCGTTGGGTACAAAGAATTAGCGTGGTATACTCAGCTCACAGAAACAAAAGCCCATAGAGATCGCCCATTTATGACGACTGTTACCGCCGCGCCCGCACACCGCAAGGTTTTATCCGTATTTAGCCTAGTCATGATCAACGTCATTGCTGTAGACAGTTTGAGAAGCCTACCCATCAATGCAGAACTAGGTACCACCATCATTTTCTACTATGTTTTAGCCGCGCTACTCTTCTTTTTCCCTATCGCCTTTGTCGCCGCAGAATTAGCCACGGGGTGGCCACAAACGGGCGGCATTTATATTTGGGTACGCGAAGCCTTTGGTAAACGCTGGGGGTTTGTGACCATCTGGTTACAATGGTTCTATAATATTGTCTGGTATCCAACCATTTTGGCTTTTGTTGCAACCACCTTGGCCTATTTATTCAATCCAGAGCTTGCGCACAGTAAAACGTATCTCATTAGTGTATTGTTAGGCAGTTTTTGGTTGAGCACTTTAATCAATTGTGGGGGTATTCAATTATCCAGTTGGATCAGCACCGTGGGGGCGATTGTAGGGACTTTACTACCCATCGGGTTTTTAATTATATTGGCCGCAGTCTGGCTGCTATTAGGTCACCCTAGCCAAATCGATTTTCATTGGCATTCCTTTATTCCCACACACCACACTAGCGGGGATTTGGCCTTCTTAGTGGCTGTATTATTTGGTTTACTGGGAATGGAAATGTCTGCAACCCACGCCGAGAATGTACGCAACCCTAAACGCGATTATCCTAAAGCCATTGCGTATTCCGCCTTAATTATTTTAGTCTCATTAGCCCTGTCTTCTCTTGCCATAGCTATTGTGCTGCCCAAACAACAATTGGATCTGGTTTCGGGATTAATCGATGCGTTTGTGGCTTTTTTAACGCCATTTCACCTGCAAGCCCTAACGCCGTGGCTCATTGTCATGATCACCATCGGTGCTTTTTGCAGCGTTTCCGCTTGGGTCATAGGACCCGTACGGGGACTCATGATCGCCATTGAAGATGAGTGCTTACCGGCGTGGTTAAGTTACACCAATAAAAAAGAAGCCCCCGTCACCTTGTTATTGTTACAGGCCGTTATTTTTAGCTTAATTTCATTAACCTTTGTCTACATGCCAACGATACAAGGCTCTTATTGGGTGTTGTCGGCATTAGCGGCGCAATTGGCCATGATAGTGTATGTCTTTATGTTCGCCGCCGCCCTTCATTTGCGTTACAAATATCCCTTACAATATCGCACCTACAATGTCCCCGGCGGCACAGCAGGCATGTGGATCTTGGCTGGAGTAGGAACTTTAACCTGTTTAGTCACCATTGCATTGGGACTACTGCCCCCTGCGGGGATCGATATAGGCAATGCTTGGGACTACCCTTTTAAATTATTCGGCGGCCTTGTATTGTGCCTATTAATTCCGCTGGTTTTATTTCAAAAGGCCTGTCTAAACAAGAAGTAGTAGCCGGCACGGTGATGGGTGTCGCCTCCCCACTACACCTAACTATCCTTTAGCTACTATAATACAACTCAAATTCCACCGGGTGCGTCATCATGGACACATGCCGCGCTTCTTTTTCTTTCAAGCCTATGTAAGCGTCGATGATATCGTTACTAAACACCTCACCCGCCAACAAGAAACTGCGATCGGCATCTAAAGCCTCTAAGGCTTGAAATAAACTGTCTGCGACCGTAGGAATATTTTTGGCTTCTTCCGGTGGCAAATGGTATAAATCTTTATCTATGGGTTCGCCCGGATGAATTTTATTTTGAATTCCGTCTAAACCCGCCATCATCATGGCTGCAAAAGCCAAATAGGGGTTACACAGCGGATCGGGAAAACGCACTTCTATACGCCGACCTTTAGGGCTAGGTGTAAACGGCACGCGTATGGACGCGGAACGATTGCGCGCTGAATACGCCAACATAACCGGAGCTTCGTAACCAGGCACTAAACGCCTATAACTATTGGTTGCAGGATTGGTGATAGCATTTAAGGCCCGCGCGTGTTTGATAATGCCCCCTACATAATAGAGTGCCATTTCAGAAAGGCCGGCATAATTTTCACCGGAAAATAAATTAACACCATTTTTCATTAAAGATTGATGACAATGCATCCCACTGCCATTATCGCCGACCAAGGGCTTCGGCATAAAGGTAGCGGTTTTACCATACAAATGCGCAACGTTATGCACTACATATTTAAAGATTTGCATTTCATCGGCTTTCTTTAAGAGCGTTCCAAAACGGGTTCCAATTTCACATTGATTTCCCGTTCCCACCTCATGATGATGAACTTCAACGACCAAACCCATTGCCTCTAAGGCGTTGCACATCGCGGAGCGTAAATCTTGAGACGAATCCACCGGCGGCACTGGAAAATAGCCGCCCTTAACCCCAGGCCGGTGACCCATATTGCCGCCCTCTAATACCGCCCCCGAATTCCACGCACCTTCCACTGAATCTATCTGATACGAAGCACCTTGCATCGTCACCGACCAACGCACGTCGTCAAAAATAAAGAATTCTGGCTCTGGGCCAAAATAACAGACATCGGCAATGCCAGTGGCACGCAAATGGTTTTCAGCGCGCGCAGCCAAAGCCCGGGGACAACGTTGATACGGCAACAGGGTATTAGGCTCTATAACATCACAGCGAATATTAAGGGTGGCATCGTTATAGAAGGGATCCAGCACGGCTGAATCCATGTCGGGCATTAGCATCATATCGGATTCTTGTATGCCCTTAAAACCGCGTATAGAAGACGCGTCAAACATTTTACCCTCCGACCAGAAATCCTCATCTATGGCGTGTATAGGAATGGTCAAATGCTGTTCTTTGCCATCTAACCCCGTTAAGCGCAGGTCGGCATAGCAAATCTCATGCTCTTCGATTAAGTTTTTAATGCGTTCAATGCTCATTGGTTATGCTCCTGACTGGACTTTTATTTGGCTAAAATGATGGTTTATTCTAACAAAAAAATGGGCTTGCCTACAACGTCTCTTTTTTCGAATATTTTGGCGTGGACACTAAAAGTACCCACACCAATAAAACAGGCTAGGCGAGTCTAGGATACAGCACGCTGGCAAACAAATGATCTTTATCATACTTTAGCCTTAACCTTTGAAATTCAGAGAGCTTCGGGTAAGCGGATGTAAGTTTAGCCATGTCTTGTACACTGAATTGATTCAAAGCAAAACTACCGCCATGGCTTAAAGCTAAACCCATCAGTACTGGCGCAACTTCTTTTTGCTCTGCTAACGATAAAGAAGCTTTCGTTACACTAATGTTGATAGCCAGCATATCGCCTTGTTGCGGTGCCAGCAGTAAGCCACTGGGTTTAGCAAGATAATGCATTGAGACCTGGTGCAGCGCCCATTTTTTATCGATGGCTACACTACGCAAATTATCCATAAAAGGCACAAATTGCGTGACCGGAATATAATACACCAGCCGCATTGGATGCTCATCCGTGGTGCGCACTTGGCGCAACAGCAAATCGGCGCGTGTGACTTTAGAGTGCAACGCTGCATTGCCCAATAATGCCTTTTCTATTTGCCAGCGCACTTTTCTTTCCCAATCGCCTTTTTCAGACCATTCGTAAATGCTGCGCGCTATGTTGTCGCGTACAGGATGCAAACGCAAAGAAGGATCCTTTTCTTCATCTTTAACCCAATAACTAACCGCATACATGTCTTCTAAAAATTGCTTTCCCGGAGCAACATCCATGCGTGCAAAAGTAGCGTTAATATCGCTATTGTCTTGAACTTGCTCATGTAAATAAGTTGGATATTCGCTATAGGACATACGGTAAGCTTGGCGCCTTAAATTTTTGTTTTTAACCAGCTTTAATTGCACGTCTAAAACCACACCCAACACCCCTTGGGCGCCAAATATTCCACGCCATAATTCGGGTGTTTTGCTAGGAGAAACGTCGACCACACGGCCATCAGGTTTCAGCAACCTAAAAGAATCCACGCCATCGGCAACCAATGGGCTTTGAGGCGATAATCCGGATTGATTGATGTTAATGCTGGCAAAAATAGGTTCATTGGCTTTGGCAGGAATAAATTTTAGCGCAAGCCCAAACGGAGCAGCGAGCCGTTGCGCTTCGCTCCAGGTCATGCCACTTTCCACCCGCATGCTTTTGTTTTTTAACCGTAAATCCACCATGCTTTTATAATCGCGCAAGTTCAAATATACCACGCCATCTTTATTCTCAGGGATAGTGCCCAGGCCTTCGCCTTGTGTAATCACCGCTTTTTGACTGCTTCTTGCAAAATTAACCGCTCTGACAATATCGGGCGTGGTTTGCGCATTAAAGACGAAGGTGCTGGGAGTTGCCGCAAAAAGGCTACCACCAAACAGAGTGAACAGTATACTTTTAGACCATTTGTGTTTCAACACGATACACTCCTTGATATTCAAGCCATTTATCTGCCGACCGACCAGCATAATATAGCAGACCCTTTCCTACCCTCATACTGTAAGAGAAATGGAGATAAAGCACAAGCCCCAGTCTTCTCCAATATGAACTGAGTCTGAACCGGTACTCGTGATTCCAACAAGAAATGGGTCTGAGCGGCGTCGGGTTGCATAAAATATGCGCATTCCTCATACTAAG
>VFJV01000148.1 GCA_009885895.1 Gammaproteobacteria bacterium | reverse complement strand
AGAAGGTTTTTCTGGTGTTAGGAAGCAGCAGCGGCAAACCCATTACTGTCACCCTGCTATTGAATGGCAAACCCACCACCCCCAATGGCACAATTGTAGTAGATAGGCATACTTTATATCAACTTATAGATCAAAAAACAGCGGAAAATGGATTATTGGAGATACAAGTGAGTCAACCAGGATTGGAAGCTTATGCGTTTACGTTTGGGTAGCGTTAAAAAAATAATAGGAAATAAGGTTTTATATTCCGAATTAGCGTCTAGTATAATCGACAGAATCAACCTTGTCGAGTATACTAGGCAAAATTGATCTGTTTTGAACAACCTTCGGTAAAATTTAGAAAAACATTTGCACTTATTTTTGATCAAAGCGAAAGCCTCCGCTAGCCCCCCCTCCACTACCCTCAAATTTAGCCCTTAATCCTTTAACATCAGCCCTAGCATCTACATTATATTTTTTTTCGGTTATAACTGTTTGTTCAGACAATTTTTCTTCTTTGCGCTTGGCGCATAGCCATGTGTAATAGACTGTCTCCTTTTCTGGTGTTGTAACGACGCTAAGTAAATAATTTGCGATACCCAGCTGGTTGTGTAATAGCGCTAAATGTAGCCCATTATAACCATTTTTAGTCGTATGCTCTGGTTTTGCCCCAACCATTATGGCTTCTCGTACTTTGCTTAAATCCCCACTCACCACCGCCAAGTGCAAATCGGTATAACCCTGTGATCTGGCTTCAGCCATCATTTCTTCTACTATTTCAGAGGGAATATCCATCTCTTCTACACTAGACATAGAAGAAGAACTCGGCCCGCTAAAAGCTGGGGCATTAAAACCGCTGCTCTTTAAGGCAACACTTAAATACGATTTAATAGGAATAAATTGATGTTCTTTCTCGCGAAAATAATAATAAAATTGGTGTGATCTCTTTTGCGCGGGATGGCCCGTTTGCCAACGCACCTGTAATCCAGGTTGAGCGTTTTTAACGACGCAGTTCCCTACATTCTGTGCACGACGCCAAGAATACCATTGTTCAATTTTATTTCTAGGAACAATTATTTTATCAGCCAATTTTGTGGGGATATCATACAATAAAGCACCGCCCTTATCTGAAAGCTCAAACTTGGCTTTGACCATTTTTTCAATATACGCTCTTGCTGCTCTTTCCGTTAACGGAAATTGCAAAACATAAGGTAAGACTTTATCACCGCTGCCTGATTTATGTTGAAAAGGCGTTTGTTTATTAATATGGAATTCATTATAGCGTTCGCCTAAATTGTTGAGTCTTACTATCAAGCTCCTAGGAGAATCTGCGCGACGGTCAAACTCAATGTAAATTGCATGTCCTTTCCAACCCCCTGCATAGCCGTAACTTGAGCCAACGGGTAGCGCCAGGATCTGTTTAGTCAACTGATTAACATGCGCTT
>VFJV01000155.1 GCA_009885895.1 Gammaproteobacteria bacterium | reverse complement strand
CAAGGAAAATGGGCTGGGTTTGAGCTCTTGGCTGAGTTTATAGGCTAGAAATCGCCCCGGATGCCCATAAATTACTCCTACCCGAGCTTGCCGGAAGGGCACGGTGATACGGTTTGTGCGGGTCTTCTTGTGGGCTGCCCGCTAACGGCTGTGTACACCCGTTTTGAACCATGCCCTAATTCATTACATCTTATGTTAAAAAAAAGGGCAACTCGCGAGTTGCCCTTATAATGAGGAGTAAGAAGAGCCTATTCAGCCTTATTCTCACCCTCATCCTTCTCTTCCTTAGCTTGGCGCACAGCATTATTGCTTACTTCGCTTAAGGCCTCGCTCAACGCTTGCTGCACTTCTTCAGCGCTAGGTTTCAAAATAGCTGCGGGTTGTTGCGCCGCCACTTTAATGGCTTCAGCTTCTTCTGCGCGACGTTTACGCTCTTCATGATACGCTAAACCCGTTCCCGCAGGAATGAGTCGACCCACCATAACGTTTTCTTTCAAACCACGTAAATCATCCACCTTGCCACAAACAGAAGCCTCTGTTAGCACCCGTGTGGTATCTTGGAAGGCGGCTGCAGAAATAAAGGAGGTCGTATTCAGCGATGCCTTGGTGATACCCATTAGCACATGATCAAAACGCGCTGGAATTTTATCTTCAGAGACCATCTTTCGATTAACTTCTTTCACCTGAATCAATTCAATTTGCTCGCTAGCCAAGAAAGTCGTATCACCCGGATGCAGAATTTCAACTTTGCGCAGCATTTGTCGGATAATCACCTCAATATGCTTATCGTTGATCTTAACGCCTTGCAAACGATAAACATCTTGAATTTCATTGATAATGTAGCTGGCTAACGCCCCTACACCCAATAAACGTAAAATATCGTGCGGGTTTGATGCGCCATCGGCAATGATTTCACCGCGAGCTACCTGCTCCCCTTCAAATACCGTCACATGACGCCATTTAGGAATAAGCTCTTCATGCACGTGTCCTTCCGCCGTTGTTAATACCAAACGGCGCTTGCCTTTGGTTTCTTTACCAAAGGACACTAAACCAGAGATTTCCGCCAAAATAGCAGGCTCTTTAGGCCTACGCGCTTCAAACAAATCAGCTACTCGTGGCAAACCACCCGTAATATCGCGCGTTTTTGAGCTTTCTTGTGGGATACGCGCAATAATATCGCCGATATTAATCTTCATACCATCTTCAACATTAACCACAGCCCCTACGGGTAGATAGTAATGCGCGGGAACTTGTGTGCCTGCCAACATGATATCGTTGCCTTTTTCATCGACCAATTTAATCATAGCACGCGCGTCTCGGCCACTGCTGCTAAGACCACTACGTTGCTTAGAATCGATAATAACAATGCTGGTTAAACCGGTAACTTCATCAACTTGTCGATTCATGGTCAAACCTTCCACCATGTCTACAAATTGTGCCACACCGTTTACTTCTGTCACGATAGGATGTGTATGCGGATCCCATGTTGCAACAATTTGCCCTGCCACCACGTCATCACCATCTTTCAATGCAAGCGTCGCACCATAAGGTAATTTATAGCGCTCACGT
Organism: Gammaproteobacteria bacterium; assembly: GCA_009885895.1. Classification (GTDB taxonomy): domain Bacteria; phylum Pseudomonadota; class Gammaproteobacteria; order UBA1113; family UBA1113; genus VFKP01. The sequence goes on along the minus strand of VFJV01000155.1, from coordinate 11,391 downwards.
TCACGACCATATTGATCGGCCAAAGCCAACTCGCCTGAACGAGATACTGCAACCAAGTGACCATTGGCTTGCTGTACAAATTTTAAATTGTGTAATCGAATACGCCCACCATGTTTAACCTGAATGTTGCTCGCCGCAGAGGTTCTAGACGCGGCACCACCGATGTGGAAAGTACGCATGGTTAACTGTGTACCCGGCTCACCGATAGATTGCGCTGCAATAACGCCTACTGTTTCACCACGATTCACTAAGTGACCTCGCGCCAGATCTCGGCCATAACAGGCCTTACAAATACCAAAATCAGCCTCACAGGTAATCGGGGAGCGCACAAACACTTCATCAATGTTGTTCTTTTCCAATTGATCCACACGATCTTCATCTAAAAAAGTACCTTCGGCAAAAAGAATGTCTTCTTTTCCGGGAAGGTTCACCGCTTCAGCCAACACACGTCCTAATACGCGTTCACGCAATGGTTCAACAATATCGCCGCCTTCAATATGCGGTTTCATCGGTAAGCCTTGTGTAGTACCGCAATCTTCTAAGAGTACAACCACATCTTGCGCCACGTCGACCAAGCGTCGTGTCAGATAACCTGAGTTGGCGGTCTTTAGTGCTGTATCGGCTAAACCTTTACGCGCACCATGGGTAGAAATAAAGTACTGTTGCGCATTCAAACCCTCGCGGAAGTTGGCTGTGATAGGGGTTTCGATAATAGAGCCGTCAGGCTTTGCCATCAACCCCCGCATACCGGATAACTGCCTTATTTGCGCTGCAGACCCTCTAGCCCCTGAATCCGCCATCATGTACACAGAGTTAAAAGAAGTTTGTGAAACCAATTTCCCTTTATGATCTAAAACTTGCTCATGCGCCAGTTTATCCATCATGGCTTTAGCCACTTGTTCATTGGTCCTAGACCAAATATCAATAACCTTGTTATAACGCTCACCTTCTGTTAACAATCCAGAAGCAAATTGAGTTTCAATTTCTTTAACTTCTTTTTCGGCAACTTCAATAATCGCTCCCTTACTTTCTGGAACCACGAAATCATTCACGCCAATTGAAATTCCCGAACGTGTTGCATACGCAAAGCCGGTATACATCAGTTGATCCGCAAAGATTACCGTATCTTTAAGTCCTGCTTTGTGATAACACATATTAATCAGCAAGGACACTTCTTTTTTGGTCAATGTCTTGTTCACACAAGAAAAAGGCAATGCAGCAGGCAAAATTCCCGACAGCAAAGCACGACCTACGGTGGTATCTACGAAACGCGTCGTCATTTGACTTTCGCCATTTGCATCGGTTGTTTTTTCAGAAATACGCACACGAACTTTAGCATGCAGATCGGCACTTTGAGTATCGTAAGCTCGTTTAACCTCAGCCAAATCAGAAAACACATGCCCTTCACCTTTAGCATTAATGCTTTCGCGAGTCATATAGTAAAGACCCAAGACCACATCTTGCGTAGGCACAATAACCGGTTCACCGTTTGCAGGAGACAATACGTTATTGGTTGACATCATTAACACACGCGCTTCTAACTGCGCTTCTATGGTTAAAGGAATGTGCACTGCCATCTGGTCGCCATCAAAATCAGCGTTATATGCCGTACACACCAACGGGTGTAGTTGTATGGCTTTACCTTCAATCAACAAGGGTTCAAAAGCTTGTATACCCAAACGGTGCAAGGTAGGCGCGCGGTTTAACAAGACGGGATGTTCGTGTATGACCTCGGCTAGGATATCCCATACTTCCGGCTCTTCTCTATCGACCATTTTTTTAGCCGCTTTAATAGTAGATACTATGCCTCGCAATTGCAATTTACTAAATATGAAAGGCTTAAACAATTCTAAGGCCATTTTCTTTGGTAACCCGCATTGATGTAACTTGAGCGTAGGACCAACAACGATCACCGAACGACCCGAGTAATCCACTCGTTTACCCAATAGATTCTGACGAAAACGCCCTTGTTTACCTTTGATCATATCGGATAATGATTTTAAAGGCCTTTTGTTTGAACCCGTGATAGCGCGTGTACGCCGACCATTATCAAACAAAGCGTCCACCGCTTCTTGTAACATGCGCTTTTCATTACGCACAATAATATCCGGAGCATTCAGCTCCAACAATCGTTTAAGGCGGTTGTTACGGTTAATCACACGGCGATATAAATCGTTCAGATCTGATGTTGCAAAACGGCCGCCATCTAGTGGCACCAAAGGGCGCAAATCGGGAGGCAATACCGGTAACACCGTTAACACCATCCATTCAGGCCTATTGCCTGAAGTCAAAAAAGCTTCTAAAAGCTTTAAGCGCTTGGTTAATTTTTTCTGCTTGGTTTCAGAATTCGTTGTAGGTAAAATTTCACGAATAGCCGCGATTTCGTCTTCCAGGCTAAGACTTTGCAATAAGCGTTGCACCGCTTCGGCACCCATGTGCGCCTCAAATTCATCCCCATATTGTTCAATGGAATCTAAGTATTCTTCATCAGACAATAGTTGGCCTTTAGTCAGCGACGTTAAGCCTGGTTCGGTCACTACAAAAGCTTCAAAATAAAGTATGCGTTCAATATCCCGCAAGGTCATATCCAATGCCAAACCAATACGCGAAGGCAGTGATTTTAAGAACCAGATGTGGGCAACAGGACAAGCCAATTCAATGTGCGCCATACGCTCTCTACGAACTTTAGTCTCCGTGACTTCCGTACCGCACTTTTCGCACACCACGCCATGATGCTTTTTACGTTTGTATTTTCCGCACAAACATTCATAATTTTTGATAGGACCAAAAATTTTGGCACAAAACAATCCATCTCTTTCTGGTCTGAAAGTGCGGTAATTGTAGGTTTCGGATTTTAAGACTTCCCCGAAAGATTGTGAGCGGATCAGATCCGGTGAGGCTAGACCAATTTTTATTTGATCGACTTCTAAGATCTGCGCTTGTTGCTTCATGTAGCTCCACAAGTCACCGATCACTGGAGTATTCATAATCATTTCTGCCATAATTCACACTCTCTTGCTAATACTAAATAAATGGGACGCATAGTTACTGACATAGGATCAGTAACTATCTAACTCTACGTCTAAAGCCAAAGAACGAATTTCTCTGACCAGCACGTTAAACGATTCCGGCATACCTGCTGCCATTTGATGATCGCCATCGACAATATTTTTATACATTTTAGTTCGACCACGAACATCATCCGATTTCACTGTCAGCATTTCTTGCAAAGTATACGCTGCGCCATACGCCTCTAACGCCCATACTTCCATTTCCCCGAATCGCTGACCACCAAATTGCGCTTTACCACCTAAAGGTTGTTGCGTCACTAAGCTGTATGACCCTGTAGAACGCGCATGCATTTTGTCATCCACCAAATGATTCAGTTTTAACATATACATGTAGCCTACAGTGACCAATCTTTCAAATGGGAGCCCTGTGCGACCATCGGTTAATTGCGCCTGCCCAGACTCCGGCAATCCGGCTAATTTTAAGGCTTCTTTAATTTCGTGTTCACTGGCACCATCAAATACTGGGGTTGCCATGGGAACGCCTTCTTTAAGATTTTCTGCAATGCAAAGTACATCTTCATCATTCAATTGATCTATGTCTACCGTCTTAGTAGAACTCATGCCATAAATCTTTTTCATATACTCGCGTAAAGGCCCTGTCTCGCTGACATTTTCTATTAAATGACGAATTTTACGACCCAGCTCTTTAGATGCCCAACCCAAATGGGTTTCTAATACCTGACCTACGTTCATCCGCGAAGGTACACCTAATGGGTTAAGCACGATATCTACTGGCGTTCCATCTTCCAGATAAGGCATATCCTCCACTGGAACGATATTGGAAACCACACCCTTATTACCATGTCGTCCCGCCATTTTATCACCAGGCTGAATACGTCGTTTCACTGCTAAATACACCTTAACTATCTTTAACACGCCGGGTGCCAAATCATCGCCTTGGGTAATTTTCTGCTGTGCCAACTTCAAGCTATCTTCAAAATCTTGGCGCATATTCAGCAGCTGCTCAGAGGCATATTCCATTTCTTTGTTGGTTTCATCATCGGCAAAACTTAATGACAACCATTGATCGCGCGCTAGCGTTTCTAATCGTTCCAAGGTTATCTCAGTATTGGCTTTGAGTTCTTTAACCCCTTTTAAAACAACCTTGCCTATAAGCTTCTTTTCTAAGCGCCGGTAAATATCTAATTCGCGGATGCGAAATTCATCGTTTAAATCTTTACGTACTTTATCCAGCTCAGCGGCTTCAATTTCCAAAGCACGCGCATCTTTTTGCAAACCATCGCGGGTAAAAACCCGTACATCTATCACAGTACCATTCATCCCAGTCGGCACACGCAAAGAACTGTCTTTCACATCGGATGCTTTTTCACCGAAAATAGCACGCAATAATTTTTCTTCTGGCGTTAACTGCGTTTCACCCTTAGGCGTTACCTTACCCACCAAAATATCACCCGCATTGACTTCAGCCCCTATGTGCACAATGCCGCAGCCGTCTAGTTTAGCCAGCGCCACCTCATTGACATTGGGAATATCACTCGTGATTTCTTCTGAGCCTAATTTGGTGTCACGTGAGATACAGGTTAGCTCTTCAATGTGAATGCTGGTAAACCTATCTTCTCTTAACACACGTTCTGAGATTAGAATAGAATCTTCGAAGTTATAACCATTCCACGGCATAAAAGCGACCAATAGATTTTGGCCTAAGGCCAATTCCCCTAGATCGGTTGATGGGCCATCGGCTAACACGTCCCCTTTGTTGACACGTTCGCCTTCACGCACCAAAGGTATTTGATTGATACAGGTGTTTTGGTTAGAACGCACATATTTAATAAGGTTGTAAATATCCACGCCAGCTTCTTTCGCGCCCGTTTCCGCATCGTCAACCTTAATAACGACGCGCGCAGAATCCACAGAATTGACAATACCGGAACGCTTAGCAATTACGGTAACGCCTGAGTCAACGGCAACAGTACTTTCAATACCCGTTCCCACTAAAGGCTTTTCAGCACGCAATGTGGGTACAGCTTGTCGTTGCATGTTCGAGCCCATAAGGGCACGGTCTGCATCGTCGTGTTCTAAGAATGGAATTAAGGCTGCCGCCACAGACACAATCTGCTTAGGCGAAACATCCATATATTGGATATCCGCAACGGTTTTAAAGGTAAACTCACCCCTATAACGGCTAGGCACCAATTCATCGGTTAAACGATGGTTTTCATCCATCGTTGCGTTGGCTTGGGCAATGACAAAATCGCTTTCGGTAATTGCCGATAGATAATGCATTTCGCTCGTCACAAGGCCATCTATTACGCGTAAATAAGGGGCTTCCAAAAAGCCATACTCATTGGGTTTGGCATACACCGATAAAGAGTTGATCAAACCAATATTCGGACCTTCCGGTGTTTCAATAGGACACAACCGAGAATAGTGTGTAGCGTGTACGTCACGTACTTCAAAACCCGCTCTTTCACGTGTTAAACCACCAGGGCCTAAAGCTGAAATACGACGCTTATGCGTTACTTCAGACAAAGGATTGTTTTGATCCATAAACTGAGAGAGCTGGCTAGAACCAAAAAATTCTTTAATCGCAGCCGACACCGGCTTAGAGTTTAATAATTCTTGAGGCATCAGCCCTTCCGAATCCGCAATATTCAATCGTTCTTTTACAGAACGTTCCACGCGCACTAAACCCACACGGAATTGATTTTCCGTCATTTCACCCACGCTACGTACACGGCGGTTCCCTAAGTGATCGATATCGTCTATGTTGCCGTTACCATTGCGCACAGCAACTAACACCTTAGCCACTTCAACGATATCATCGGCAACTAACACGCCCGGTCCATGTATTTCTTTTCGCCCCACTCGTAGATTAAATTTCATGCGGCCTACCGCAGATAAATCATAGCGATCGGCGTCGAAAAATAAACTGTTAAATAAATTTTGTGCCGCTTCTTGTGTAGGCGGCTCACCGGGACGCATCATGCGGTAAATTTCAACCAAGCCATCTAAAGACGTATGGGATGGGTCGATACGTAAAGTGTCAGAAATATAACTACCACAATCTAAGTCATTGGTATAAATGACATCAAATTGTTCTACTTTGGCTTCTAGTAAGGCGTCAATCAATTCCAGAGTAAGCTCCGCATTTGCTTCAGCCAATAATTCACCACTTGCAGCGTTGATGTAATCGTGCGCCAATACTTTTCCAATAAGGTAATCTTTAGGAACTTCTAAAGAATTAACCCCTTCTTCGCCCAGTAAACGAATATAGCGCGCGGAAATACGTCGGCCTTTTTCAATCAACACCTTGCCCTTGCTATTTTTTATATCCACTACAGCCACTTCACCGCGCAAACGTTGTGGCTCCAACACTAGTGTGATTTTATTTTTGTGAACTTTAAATACGTTAATGTCAAAAAACATTTTAAGAATGTCTTCTGTTGAATAGCCTAAGGCACGCAATAATATCGTTACCGGTAATTTACGCCGTCTGTCAATGCGCACAAATAAGCAATCTTTAGGGTCAAATTCAAAATCAAGCCAAGAACCCCTGTAAGGGATAATACGTGCTGAAAAAAGTAATTTCCCTGAGGTATGGGTTTTGCCTTTATCATGCTCCACAAATAGTCCAGGGGAACGATGCAATTGTGACACCACAACCCGTTCAGTACCATTTATAACAAATGTGGCATTTGCCGTCATCAATGGCATTTCCCCCATATAGACATCTTGTTCGCGTATATCTTTAATGACGGGCGTTTGATGCATACTGTCTTTTTCAAATAAAACTAAGCGCACCTTAACGCGCAAAGCACCTGCATAGGTTAATCCTCGAGTCCGGCATTCATTTTCGTTAAAAAGAGAATGACCTAATGTATAGCTAACAAACTCTAAACGCGCAGTTTTAGACATATTCTCAATAGGAAAAATAGAACTAAATGCAGCTTGCAAGCCTTCATTTTTACGTTGTTCAGGCAAAACATCGTGTTGTAAGAAATTTTTATACGACTCTTCCTGTATAGTTAATAAATACGGAATCTCCATGATTTCTGGCAATTTACCAAAATAAACGCGCGGGCGAAGCACTTTATTAGAACGAAGGGGTTGACGCCGAGCTGTTAACATATCAGTCATGTAAAGTTCCTCATTAATAATATACTCTTCGCGATTTGGTTTTATGCTTAAAGGCGAACTTACTCGTCAAAGTCATGTATAGCAATACATCCCCTTGGCTCACAAGCCCCTCACCTCGCCTAAAACTAAACCGCTGTGAGTATAGACGACACTAAAAACACAAAGAGTAAAAGGCCGACAGAAAAAATCTGCCGACCTTAAAAAAACGCATCTTGCAGATATTACTTAATATCTACTTTAGCGCCTGCATCTTCAAGCTTTTTCTTAATCGTTGCAGCTTCATCTTTAGAAACGGCTTCTTTCGCTGTGGAAGGAGCGCCTTCAACTAAATCTTTTGCTTCTTTCAAGCCTAAGCCTGTGATTTCACGAATAACCTTAATCACACTAACTTTGTTTTCACCAAAATTGGTTAAGATAACGTTAAATTCAGTTTGTTCTTCTACTTTTGCGCCCGCATCGGCTGCAGCCATTGCCATTGGTGCCATTGCCACTGCAGCAGTAACGCCAAATTTTTCTTCCATCATCTTCACTAAATCCACAACATCCATCACACTCATTGCGGAAATAGCGTCTAAAATTGTCTCTTTTGATACAGCCATTTGATTGACTCCTTAAATAGTTAGGTTACGATTTTTCTTTTTGATCGCGCACAGCCGCTACCGTTCGCACTACTTTAGTCGGCACAGCCGCTAAGGTTTGTACAAACTTGGAAATGGGTGCATTCATTACACTCATTAGCTGGGCTATCGCCTCATCACGCGTAGGCAATGATGCTAATGCATCAATATGCGAAGCAGGAAAGAACTTACCGTCTAGAGATAAACCCTTGACTGTAAATGCTTCATTCTGCTTAGCAAAATCCTTAAACAACTTAGCCGTAGCACTGGGTTCGGCACTAGAAAAAGCCAATACCAAGGATCCTACTAATGCGGGATCCAGGCAGGCAAATGCCGTACCTTGCACTGCGCGGCGCGCTAAAGTGTTACGCACGACTTTAAGATAAATGTTTGAATTGCGTGCTTTCACACGTAAATCATTCATTTTTGCTACTGTTAAACCGCGATAGTCGGCAATCGCTGCAGAAATTGCACCGGATGCCACTTGCGCGACTTCGTTGACAATAGCTTTTTTGTCATCTAGTCTTAATACCACTTAAATCTCCTCATTCCCAAATCCATTGGATTTGGGTGTTTCGATCACACATGCGATCACAGTGCTTAGCACACAGCGACCATCTACGCAGGCTTACTCTACGCATTTGATTCTTAGCCTTTGTTGCCTTCGCCCATCTCGCACCAGTCATGTAGTGACTACACTCCTGGTGCGAGAGGGCTAGGCGCCTCGCCTAAAAATCAACTGCTGTGAGTAATAAGGCCAAAGCCCTACAACTATTAAGCGACTTACGCCGCACCCGCGGTCTCGGACAGCCAACAGGGCTTTGAAACTGCATCGGGTAAAACCCTTGCGTATCAAAAACAACCTAAAAAGCTGACCTAATGCTTTATAGCAACAACGCTATAAAGTATTATTCCTTACAAAGTTTATGTCTCTAGCGAAGCCAGATCCACGGTTATACCAGGTCCCATCGTCGTAGACATCGTTAGCTTACGCAGATAGATACCTTTTGACGCGCCTGGCTTTAATTTCTTTAATTCATGCAAAACGGCTTCTAAATTTTCTTTCAACTGCTGTGCTTCAAACTCTATTTTACCTATTGCGCAATGGATAATACCGGCTTTATCTACACGAAAACGTGCTTGACCTGCTTTTGCCCTACGCACAGCCCCCGCAACATCGGGTGTAACCGTCCCTACTTTAGGGTTTGGCATTAAACCACGCGGGCCTAAAATTTGGCCTAATTGTCCCACTACACGCATTGCATCTGGGCTGGCAATCACAAGATCGAAATCCATCTGCCCACCCTTGATGGTTTCAGCCAGATCTTCAAAACCAACGATTTCGGCACCGGCGGCAAGTGCCGCTTCAGCATTAGCCCCTTGTGCAAACACAGCGATACGCACGCTACGACCCGTACCATGCGGTAAATTGCATACACCACGCACTACCTGATCGGACTTACGTGGATCAACACCTAAACGCACGCTGACATCAACGCTTTCTTTAAATTTAGTGGTAGAGCACTCTTTTAGTGTCTTCACAGCATCGGCAATCGCATAGACTTTGCCGGGCACCATTTTTTCAACAATCGCTTTCATTCTTTTGGATAGTTTAGCCATGATTTATTCCCCCTCTACTTCTATGCCCATACTGCGAGCAGTACCGGCAATAGTGCGTATCGCTGCGGCTTCGTCCTTTGCCGTTAATTCTTTCGTTTTAACTTTAGCGATATCAAGCAATTGTTTATGGGTTACGCGGCCCACTTTAGTCGTATTCGGCACACCGCTGCCCTTCGAAACACTGGCGGCTCTTAGCAATAGGACGGAGGCGGGAGGTGACTTTAAAACAAAATCAAAACTTTTATCGGCATATACGTTAATAAGCACCGGCGTCACCAATCCTGGTTCAGTTGAAGCGGTTGCAGCATTAAACGCTTTACAAAATTCCATAATGTTCACACCACGTTGCCCCAATGCAGGGCCTATGGGTGGGCTAGGATTTGCCTTACCCGCTGGAATTTGCAGCTTTATTTGAGCGACTAATTTCTTAGCCATATCTATACCTCCTAATTGGGTAATAACGCTTACACCCTTCGCATTTGGTTCTTAGGCTTTGTAACCTTCGCCTAAAAATCAACTGCTCTGAGTACTAAAAGCTCCCCATTTTCATATTCACAACAGTGCCAAACGGCACTGTCACCATTTGCAGAGTTGATCAGATGGCTTTTTCCACCTGACTGAACTCTAAATCTACGGGTGTAGAACGACCAAATATCAAGACCGCTACACGCAACCTGCTTTTTTCATAATTAACTTCTTCTACAACGCCACTAAAGTCCGCAAATGGGCCATCTGTAACACGCACCACTTCGCCCGGACCAAACAATACTTTTGGCTTTGGTTTGTCAACGTTTTCTTCGACACGTTGCAAAATTTCCTCGGCTTCTTTATCGCTAATAGCCACTGGGCGTGAACCCGTGCCACCAATAAAAGCCAACACCTTAGGCACGCTTTTTACTAAATGCCAAGTTTCATCGGTTAGGGCCATATTAACCAGCACATAACCTGGGAAATGCTTGCGCTCGGTGATTTTCTTTTGGCCAGCCCTCATTTCAACAACGCGCTCTTTAGGGACTAGAATTTCACCAAAAGACTCTTCCACCTCAGCTTGTTTTATGCGTTCTTTCAAGCCTTTTTGCACTTGTGCCTCAAAGCCAGAATAGACATGCAACACATACCATCGTTTTTTTTGCGCGGCGTCATTCAATTCTTTGCTCATCAATATTACCCTCTTTGTCCCGTCATCCAGCCTATAGCCCACATCAAAAACGTATCGATTCCCCATAATATCAATGACATTACAATAACCAACACAATGACCATTAAAGTCGTTTGTGTAGTCTCTTGGCGCGACGGCCACACCACTTTACGTAACTCTAGACGCGCATCTTTAGAAAAGGCGATCACAGCCTTCCCCTGCGCGGTCATTGCCGCAATTGCAGCACAAGCTGCCAATAAAACAATCCAGCCTATAGCGCGTAATGCGCCTGCAATTTGCTCAAAATAAGCATTGGCGGCAATGCCTATAGCCAGCAATATAATAACGCACACCCATTTTAACAGTCCTGAATGGGGCGTTTGCTCCGTAGTCAATGATTTCATCACTCTAAACAGACCTTTTTGTTGCATTACGTTGCATTACATTGTGTAACCGCTAAACTTCTTGCCCAGAAAAAGCACTCTCTTTTGGCAGGCCAGGAGGGAATCGAACCCACAACCTGCGGTTTTGGAGACCGCCGCTCTGCCAATTGAGCTACTGACCTAGCACTACATCCTACAAGATGACTGCGATTTTAGGGTGCCGATTGTATCACGAAAATCTACGCTGCGATATACTTTTAAGGAAGAAATGTCGGGAAAATGCATCTTACACTCTTAATGTGTCTCAAAAAAGAGCAAAAAGAAGCATTCGCCCGATTTTATCCGGCTCTTTATACGATTACCTTACTGACTACGCCCGCACCAACCGTGCGTCCACCTTCACGTACCGCGAAACGCAAGCCTTCATCCATTGCGATGGGCGCTATCAGCTTCACCACAAACTT
>VFJV01000008.1 GCA_009885895.1 Gammaproteobacteria bacterium | reverse complement strand
TAGCGACGGTTCATTTCCCGCTTCTGTTGGCAAGGCTTTTTGTGGAGCCTATTTCTTGACCCAACCGGTTAGTGTGCCTACATTAACACCCAGCTCTTTAGCCGTTTTTACAATGCTTTGCTCTGAGTCGCTGGCTAATTGCGCTGATGATTTTTTAAACTCAATAGTATATTGTGTTATCTTTCTTTTGACCATTTTATGGACTCCTCTTTCTCGAACTATTTTAACTTCTCTGTCCGGGAAAGTGTAGCCACATCAGGTGCTCGCGGACTCGCAATGACGGATTCGAGGGATTTTTCATGTTCGCATCTGATAGCTATGGATAAAGATTATAATATCTCTTGTTTTATCCTTTCCACCAAGGCCACACACGCTTTTTTTAGCATCTCTTCATCGTTATGATCCACTGAAATCTCTATACCATGAATAACAAGTGTCTTAGGCAGTTGATTTAAAGTTTGCCCTAATAACAAGGTTTCAGCCAAACCAAAATTATGGCTGGACAAAAGAATTTTCTGGATCTGGAAATAGTCTATATCGTCATAACGATGCAATGTACCTATAGGTTTCCCGCTGACTATAGCATCGATTAAATGCACGGTTTCAAAATCGTGCATATATTCTAATAAATACCAGCCGGGGCGATCGTAATAGTGTATAGACATCGACGGTAAAGACTTTTTCTGTAATAATTGTATGACGTCATATGCAATATGATCGTCTGCAAAAGGGGAGCCTACACCGATGACGGCTATTTTGCTCATGTCCTATCGACTTTCAACTGTAAAAAATGAGTAGAACATGAAATACAAGGATCGTAATTGCGTATCACCATTTCACTGTGAAAACGCAAGTCGTCATCGCTGTTGTCCAATCCATAGGTCATTAAGGCATGCCATAAATCTTCTTCTATGCGCGCTTGGTTTTGGCTAGTGGGTGGGACGATGCGCGACGAGGCGACTAAGCCGTCGTCGTTGAATTCATAGCGATGCCATAATAAACCGCGCGGTGCTTCGGTGCAGCCAAAGCCTACGCCTGCACGGGGCGTCATGGGTGTATGTGGAGTAGTCGTGTAAACATAATTTTCCATAATGCGTATTGCTTCTATCATGGCATAATAAATTTCTACAGAGCGAGCAATCACGCTGTGAAACATGTTTTGACTGGGGAAAGTAATATTGCCTTGTTTTAAAATATCCTGAACCGCGGGAGGTAATAAATGATGGTTTACATTAAGCCGCGCCAAGGGCCCTACTAAATAAGATTTTCCCTGTAAGTGGCATTGCAGCGCCGTGGAATAGGGGACTTGCGATTCTTTAAGATAGTGATCAAACTCGCTAATATCAATATCTAAACCACGATCGGACACGATTCGACCTTCATTCATCGGATATTCCTCTGGATGACGCAAGCATACAGAAGTAAATTCTTGGGTTACCTTTGCCATGGGCAAGGATGCTGACCATAAAACCAATTCTTGTGCCAAAGGCAGCGACTTTTTAAATTGCGCCAATACCTCTTGCACAGCGCTGATCTTAGGCGCGGCATAAAATCCGCCTACACAAGCGCCCACTGGATGCACGGAGCGTTTACCCAACAAAGCCATTAGCATTAAGCCTAAACCGTGTAAATGCATACCACGCTTGACGATGTCGGGGTGATCCTTGGCCATGGCAAGCACCGACGGGTATCTTAAAAAATCGGGAGCGGCCAACATGTGTATGTGTAAGCCATGACTTTCCATCCATTCGCCGCAGTAAAATAAGCGCCGCATGTCATGCACCCAGGGCGTTACCGGCATTTCAAAAATATGCTCTATGGCTTGCACGGCACTCATTTGATAGGCCACGGGGCAGATGCCACAAATTCTAGCCACGGCATCGATGACTTCATTCGGGGCACGGCCTTCTAAAAATTTTTCGAATAAACGCGGCGGTTCGTAAATGGACAATTCTAATTGGCTAATTTTGCCCTCGTGAATTTTTAAATGCAAAGCCCCTTCGCCTTCAACGCGAGCAATAATAGGGATAGTCAGATCTTTTTGTAGTTCGCTCATGGTGTTTTTTTCTTCTTTAATTTTAAACCCGCTTCTTTAAAGCCGGGTGCGCTGTTTTGGATGAATAAAAAGTGTCTGGAAATCTCGGCATCGGACAAACCTAAGCTGGATAGCCATTGCGTTAAAGAGTCAGTATTGATGTTCTCTGCCGGGCCGTAACACGCATAACAACCGCGCCCTAAGCTGGGGCATAAGGCTCCGCAACCGGTGTGCGTGATGGGACCCATGCACGGTTCGCCTTTAGTTACCATAACACACGCATAGCCTAGACGTTTACACTCTAAACACACTTTATCGCGTCTGGCCGTAGGCGTTACTTTTTGCAAGAGCGATAACAAAGACGCTAGCACTTGTTGACTATTCACCGGGCAACCATAAATTTCGTAATCCACTTTAACGTGCTTTGAAATGGCGGTGGCCGTGTCTAAGGTGGAAACGGTTTTGGGTGTGGCATAAATAGCCTTCATCCACGATTGGGTATCGGCAAAATTGCGTAAGGCTTGAATGCCGCCAGAAGTAGCGCAAGCACCAATGGTGACTAAATAGCGGCTATTGTCACGAATTTCGCGTATGCGTTTTGCCTCTTCTGGCGTGGAAATACTACCTTCTACATAAGCCACATCCACTTTGGCTGTAGGATTAATGGGGCCCATTTCTACGAAATGCACGATGTCTACTTTTTCAGCCAAGCGTATTAAATCTTCCCCTAGATGTAAAAAAGCCAATTGACAGCCATCGCAGGAAGTAAACTTGTGGATAGCAATACGTGGTTTTATCTCTTCCATTTAAAACCCCTTCTTATTGAGTAAAGCCTTTACCTGCGGGTAAGGGAATACAGGCCCTTCTTTGCAAATAAAGTCGCCACCAAATTGACAATGCCCACAATGGCCTACAGCACATTCCATATTGCGCTCTAGGCTTAAATAAATAGCGTCTTCAGGAAAATTCAGTTGCGTTAAACGTTGCACCGATGCGCGCATCATACCTTCAGGGCCGCACATCATACACAGAGTGTTATTTATATCCAAATTGATCTGCTCTAATAACTCGGTAATTAAACCGGTGTGTCCAGGCCAATTGGGTTTGGAACTGTCGGCGGCCAGTGCGACTTGTACATTGGGCAATGCCGCCCATTGTTGATATTGTTTTTGAAAAATCAAATCATCGCTGTGTTTAACGCCTTGTAAGATAAACAGGCGGCCAAAAGCGACGCGATGCTTAAGGATATGGTGAATGATAGACACACTAGGCGCGCAGCCTAAACCACCGGTGATGATCAACACATCTTTGCCTTGTGCAAGAGGCAGTGGCCAGCCGCGACCAAAAGGGCCACGCAAGCCTATGTGATCGCCGACTTGCAACAAAGACATTCCCTGCGTAACGCGACCTACACGGCGTATGGTGTGAGCGTATAGAGTATCGCCATCACCATGAGACAAAATGGAAATGGGCACTTCGCCTACGCCAAATAAATACAACATATTGAACTGACCGGGAAAAAAGGTATAACCTTGTTTTTGATCTTCTGTAAATTGTAATGTCAAAGTGAAAATGTCGCTGGCCTCTTCACTGCGGGCGACTATTTTGGTATTAACAGGGGTATCTATGGCATTCATGATGTTTTCTCTTTTGTATTGAATTCACCCGCAATAGCCGCCATTTCTTCGGTTAAATCGATCCCTACTGGACACCAGGTGACACAACGACCGCAACCCACGCAACCGCTGGTGTCGAATTGATCCCACCAAGTGCCTAATTTATGGGTTAACCATTGTTTGTAGCGTTTTTCAGTGGTGTCGCGCACGACTTGACCGTGGATGGCACTATGACCTTCTGTAAAACATGAATCCCATTCACGCGCATGTACGCTCCCATTGCCGTCTACTGTAGGGTATTCTGTTTGATGATGGCAAAAGCAAGTGGGGCAAACCGCAGTACAATTGCCGCAAGATAAACAGCGCTCAGCCACTTCTTGCCAACGAGGATGATCTAAATTATTCATGAGTATATCGCGTAAGGCACGGCTATTGTCTTTGGGCATGCGTTTGGTTTGCATATTGGCGGCGTGATTGCTGCGCTCTTCGGCTTGGGCTGTTTTTGTAGCCGAGGCCTCAACACAATGCAGGCTTTCAATTAGACTGAGCCCTTTGTCGCTGCCTATTTCAACGACAAAACCATTTTGAACTTCAGTTAAGGCTAAATCATAGCCCGAAGTTGCTTTTGGACCCGTTTGAGTTGACACACAAAAACAATTACCACCAGAATAGCTACAATTGACGGCAATCACTAATAAATGCTCTCTATGCCAGCGATAGTGTGGATCTACATATTGTCCTTGCAATAAGGTTTTGTCTTGAATGGCCATAGCGGCTAAATCGCAGGCTCTAGCACCAATTAAGGCAATGGGTTTATGTTCTGGCAGGGTTTCTTTGAAAGTGAATGCGCCTTTCTCATCGCGCTCTACGCGCCATAAGGATTCTTTCGGTTTAAATAGCAACGGTTTAATCGCTTGCGGACCATTGGCCCAGGCGAAGGCTTCGTTCAATTCGCTTTTTTGTAAACGATAATAGCCTGGTTTTTGTTGATCGCGCATGCCCCAAGGCAATTGTGTTGCATCGCTTAAGTCATCAAAGACAATGGAGCCGTCTTCTACCTGTGGGCCTAAGCAACGATAGCCTAAGGCCGTTAAGGCCGTGATGAGATCGTTAAATTGTTCGTAGGCTAGAAAATAGGGCATAGTTTTATTCCAAAGTAAGTAGCATAAAAAATACTGTAACTATTTTTCCCGCTTAGCGCATCATTGCGAGGAGCCTAGCGACGAAGCAATGACGATTCTGAGCAATTGAATCAATCTACAGGACCAATACGGTCCTTTTTTTTATTCAAGGATTCGTAGTAACCAGCTTAAAATACCACACATAACATATCCGTGGCAATTGATCGCCAGATAGCCAATCCACTATACGCTTTCCGCCAAAACTTGTTTTCATTTGCGCGAAGCAATGCTTATCCTCGATCGCCTCGCCAATAATAGCTGCATCGCGTCCTTGCGGATGCGCTGTCATTGAGGCCAATAATTTATCCGCATCGGTTGCGGCGCACACAGCGATTAGTTTACCTTCATTGGCCACATACAGGGGGTCGATGCCCAATAATTCACAGGCACCACGGACGGCATCGCGTATGGGCAGCGCATTTTCATCTATCACAAAGCCTAAGCCGTATTGATTGGCCCATTCATTCAGAACCCCGGCCACGCCGCCGCGCGTGGGGTCGCGCAAACAATGTAAGTTGGGCACGGCTCGTAGCATGTGTGCCGTTAAACTATGCAACGGCGCGCTGTCGGAAACAATGTGGGTGCTAAATTGTAGATTTTGTCGTTTGGACATCACGGCAATACCGTGATCGCCTATAAAACCGCTGAGTATCACTTTATTGCCAGGGTTAATTTGATGGGTGAGTTGCACTTCTGCAGGCACTGTACCGATGCCGGTAGTCGTAATGAATACGCCATCGCCTTTGCCTTTTTCAACCACCTTAGTATCGCCAGTAACCATCGCGACATTGGCATCTTTAGCCGCTTTTGCCATAGACAACACTATTTTTTTGAGTTCACTTAAAGCAAAACCCTCTTCTAAAATAAAGCCTACCGCTAAATACAAAGGGGTTGCACCCGCCATAGCGATGTCATTGATGGTGCCATGTACGGCTAGGCTGCCTATATCGCCGCCTGGAAAAAATAGGGGAGAAATAACATGACCATCGGTGGTCATTACCAAACGGGGATTGCTGATGTTCAAAGAAGCTTGATCGCGACGTGCTAGCAACCAGTCATTGTCAAAAGCACTTAAAAACAGCTGTTCTATTAATTGATGCGAGGCTTTTCCGCCTGCACCATGGTTCATTTCCACCCTGCCGTGTTTAAAATTAATCTTAATCATGCGCTAACCTTCCATAAGAATAATGAGCCGCACAAGCGCCTTCGGAGGAAACCATGCACGAGCCTAAGGGATTTTCAGGCGTACAGGCAATCGCGAATAAGGTGCAATCTTGAGGTTTTTTAGCACCACGCAAAATGCTACCACATTCGCAGGCTTTATGCTCTTTGCCTTCGGCAATGGTCATGGGAAAGCGCAACTCGGCATCAAATTCTGAAAATTCCGCTTTTATTTTCAGTGCGCTTTTTGCTATATAGCCCAAGCCGCGCCATTCGAAACGATCGCGCAATTCCAATGTTTGAGCGATAAACTGCTGTGATTTAATATTGCCTTGTGGCGATACGGCGCGCGTATATTGGTTTTCAATGCCGTAGCGCTGCTCGTTGATCATTAGCACCAACATGTCTATAGATTGCATTACGTCTAAGGGTTCAAAACCTGCAATGACCACAGGTTTTTGATAGTGTTCCGCTACGGTTTTATACGCATCACTGCCAATAATGATGCTGACATGAGAAGGGCCTATAAACCCATCTAAATTAACCGTAGAATGCAGATCATTTTTTTCTGATTCTAATAAGGCCTGCATAGCAACCGGTGTTAAGACATGGTTGCAAAAAACAGTGAAATTCTTAAGTTTTTCTTGCTTTGCGTGTAATAAGGCAATTGCAGTAGGTGGGGTTGTGGTTTCAAAACCAACGGCAAAGAAAATGACATCTTTCTTTGGATTTTGTTGCGCTATCATTAAGGCATCGTCTATAGAATAGACCATGCGCACATCCGCACCCTTTGCTTTGGCTTTCAATAAACTGTGTTGATTACTACCGGGAACGCGCAACATATCGCCATAACTGCATAAAATAACCTGAGGCAATTCTGCCAAAGCAATCGCATAATCGATGCGCGCAATGGGGAGTATGCACACCGGGCAGCCGGGTCCGTGAATGAGTTCTATATTTTCAGGCAATAAAGAAGGTATTCCATAGCGATGAATCGCATGCGTATGGCCGCCGCAAAATTCCATGATGGCGTAATGACGGTTGGGCTCTACGGTGCGTTGTATTTTTGCCGCAATTTTTTGGGCCATTGTACCGTCGCGAAATTCACTGATGTATTTCATAATTCGGACATCTCTTTAAATAAGGCCAATGTTTTTTGCGCTTCTAGCTCGTTTAATTTTGTTAAGGCATAACCCACGTGTAGAATGACATAATCTCCTATGCTGACATCGTCCACTAGCGCTAATGAAATTTCTTTTTCAATACCGCCTATATTGGCTATAGCCAAAGGATGCTCTTTTAACGCGGTGATTTGTACGGGCATTGCTAGACACATAATTTTTATGCTCCTATATTCATAGCATTTGGTTACCAGCCAGCCAGGCTTGGCCTAGACTTAAACCGCTGTCGTTTGGCGGATATAAGCGAGGGTAAAGGGGACTCAAATTTTTCTGCTTTAAACCGGATATCACCGCATTGCTTAAAATTTTATTGAGAAAACAACCACCGGATAATATCACGTGTTTTAAACCGTGTTGTTCTGCTGCCTGTTCCACCCAATCGACTAAGGCTGCCGCTAAAGTGCCATGAAACAAATTGGCGCCGTCGACGCTATTGCAAGACAGTAAATTATCTAGCAAGGGTAACATATTTAAGTGCTTACCGTGAAGTACCCAGCCATTAGGGTCGACGGTAGGGATAGAAACGCAACTTTCCAATAACATGGCTGCTTGTCCCTCATAATCGGCATTTTCGCAAATACCCAATAAACTACTTGCAGCATCAAATAAACGACCGCAACTGCTGCTGGTGGGCGAGTGTACGCGATTTTCTAATAGGGATAATAGTGCGGCTGTTTGTGGGTAATGGCCAAAACGTTGTAATGCTAAATCGTGTTTTTCTAAAGCAAATAAAGCACTTACGGCCATGCGCCAGGGTTGTTTTACAACGGCGTCGCCGCCGGGTTGTAATAAAGGGTTGAGCGATCCTAAGTGGGTATAGTGGCTACCATGATACAACATCAATTCGCCGCCCCAACTTTCTCCCCCATCGCCCAAACCAAAGCCATCTAGGCTAAGGCCTAATGCAGGTTTAGTCATCCCATATTCAACTGCGCAAGCAGCTAGATGCGCGTGATGGTGTTGAATGGCAAAAGCGGGTACTTTAAACTGGCTTGCAAGGTGCGTAGAATAAAAATCGGGATGTTTGTCATGGGCGATGCAAACGGGTTTTACATTTAATAATGTCAACAAATGCTTTATGGTTTCATGATAAAAGGCGATGCTTTCAGGCGTATTTAAATTGCCTACGGGTTGCGATACAAAGGCTTCATTGCCACGCGTCACGCAAACTGTATTTTTTAAATAAGCACCTAAGGCCAATGTAGTCGGAATAGCATAAGGTAGAAGGAGTGCATTTGGCACGTAACCGCGCGCGCGTCGTATAAAGGCGGGTTTTTCAGCAATAAACTGGACTACGGAATCATCAATGGCCGTGTGGATATCTCGGTCATAATGCACAATACAATCGGCTAATGTAGACAGTTCTTGTTCGGCAATAGTGTTTTCTTTAATGATGGGGCTATCACGGTTATTGGCACTTGTGACCACTAAAGCTAAATTGTTTTGTTCTTGCAACCAAGCGTGCCCTGGGGGCGAGCCTAACAGTGAATGAAACAATAAATAGTGTGCTGGGGTGTACGCCAGCATGACGCCTAAACTATTTAAACCAGGGGCAATTAATTTTGGCAAAGAAGGATCTAGGGTATCTAACACCACAATAGGCCGCTCGGGACTGTTTAAAAGGATTATGGCCTCTTTGTTGCAATCAACCCGCTGTGCGGCGCTAGCGGTGTTTAACACCATCAGCGCAAAGGGTTTATTCAGACGGGCTTTATTTAAGCGTAATTTTTGTAAGGCCTGTTCGTTGCGCGCGTCACAAATTAATTGATACCCACCCAAGCTTTTTAAAGCCAAGATCTGACCTTTCACAATAACCAAGGCCATGTCCGCGATAGAATGGCTTAATGCAGGGCCGCAGTGCGCACACGCAATGGTTTCGGCATGATAGCGCCTATCTTTCGGGGCATTATAACGGGTTGCACAATGGAAACAAGGCTCAAAAATTGCTTGACAGGTGTGTTTTCTATCGTAGGGTAATGTCCAACTTAGGCTATAACGCGGTCCGCATTGCGTGCAGTGTACAAAAGGGTAGTGATAAAATGAACTATTTGAATCAAAAAGATCCTGCAAACAATCGTTGCAAACTGCGGTATCGGCAGGAATTTTACTACAAATAGCCCCATTTTCACTCTGCTGGATGACAAAAGAAGCGTTGTTTTTTTTTAACGGAATTTCTGTTTCTGTGATAGCCTCTATGCGTGCCAACGGTGGCAAGTCTTTTGTTAAGGCGTTTAAAAACGCTGGGCATTGTGATCCTTGTATTTCTATGTGTACGCCATAAGGGTCGTTTTGAATAAATCCACTTAGATTTAGTGCCGTGGCTAAGCGATACACATAGGGTCTAAAGCCTACGCCTTGCACTAACCCATATATTTTAAGCTGTAATCTTTGCATCGTAAGTTTGTAACAACCAATCACACCACAAATCTACACCCTGTGGTGTGGTGGCCGAGGTTTGTAGTACTTCAATATGAGGGTTAACACGTTTAGCGTATTCAATGCAGCGTTTTACATTAAAAGAAACATAGGGCAATAGATCTATTTTATTAATGATCATCAAACTTGCTTTTTCAAACATGTGTGGATATTTTAAGGGTTTATCCTCCCCCTCGGTGACCGATAAAATAACTATTTTTGCGTTTTCGCCTAAATCAAACAAAGCCGGACAAACCAAATTGCCTACATTTTCTATGAATAACACGCTGTTGCTGCTGGGCGCTAAATCGATTAAAGCATGGCCGATGCGATGCGCATCCAAGTGACACGCTTTACCCGTATTGATTTGTAACACCGGCACATCCGTTGCCGCAATACGTTTTGCGTCTAAATCGGTTTGTTGATCGCCTTCGATGACGCTGAGCGCACAACGCTGTTTTAGGGCAAGAATGGTTTCTACCAGTAACGTTGTTTTGCCAGAGCCAGGGCTAGACATGAGATTTAACGCAATAATATGATTTTTGCTAAAATAGATGCGATTTTGATCGGCAAAACACTGATTTTCACGTAAAATATCTTGTTCAATTTGAATGATCCTAGAAGCATGAGCATGCTCATGCGAATGTTCATGATCGTGTCCGCAACCACAATAACCGCACATTATTCTGTTTCCATTTTTATAACGCGTAAGGCTTTACCCTGTGTGATAGTATAATTATACTGGCCACAAATAGCACAGGGCACCAACAAAGAGGCTATCATAACATCTTTGCCGCAGTTGTGGCAGTGGGCGCGCCCGGCTTGAGTCTTGATCTCCAGTATGGCATCCTTGGCAAGGCTGTGGGTGGCGGCAATGGGAAAGCTAAAACGGATGGCTTCTAGATCTATGCCCGCCAATTCGCCTATCTCAAGCCAGACGGTTTTAATGCGTGGTATAGGCGGCAAAGCGTTTTTAGCACTCGCCTCTAGTATGCGGATGAGGCTAAAACAAATATTGAGTTCATGCATAGAGGTATCAACGGTATCTTTAAAAAGACTAAGTTTAGCGTATAATGAGACAAAAACAAATGCAAAAATCCATTCCACTGTACACTTTAATTATTCTAGTGTCTTTTGCGAGCGTGGCCGCAGTGCTATTTACGCCGGGATTGCCGCAGTTACAAAGCCAATTTCAGATCAGTCTGGCGGACACACAGTTAACGGTTTCGCTGTTTCTATTAGGCTATATCCTTGGGCCTTTAGTCTATGGCCCTTTGGCCAATCGCCATGGCCGAAAACCCATGTTGTATATAGGCATTAGCATTGCTTTCATAAGTGCTTTATTGTGTGCGCTGGCACCGTATATAGGGGGTTTTCCTGTTTTTTTGATGGCTAGATTTATGTTGGCACTAGGGGCTAGCGCAGGATTAACCTTAACCTTTACCATGATCAGTGATGTGTTTACAGACATACTACAGCGTAGAAAAGTAATAGCCTATACCACCTTGGCCTTTGCTATTATGCCAGGTTTAGCCGTGTCTACGGGCGGGTTATTGGTGGCGCGCTGGGGTTGGCAGAGTTGTTTTTATGCCTATATGCTCTATTGTGTGTTGGTGACTGTATTGGTTTTTCGACTACCAGAAACAAAGCCTGTGCATTTGGGCGACATTACGTTTAAAAAAATGTACTTTCAATATGCTTTAGTCATACGGGATCGGAAATTATGGCTCTATTCTATTATCTGGGGTTGTACCACTGGTATTATCTACACCTTTTCAGCGATAGCCCCTATCATTAGCCACAACACCTTAGACCTTCCCGCAGATGTTTTCGGTATTTATAACTTATGGGTATTTACGGGTCTGGCGATAGGCAATATTCTATCCGCAAGGTTGGCCTCCTATTTTAGTCCTGAAAAAGTCATGGCGGCCGGTATTGCAGTGGCTTTGGGTGGTGCGATCGCTTTACTCTTGTGTACGCTTTGTGGGGGGTTAACGGCGGTCTATTTATTCTTATGGACCACGGTGCTGTTTCTAGGTTTGCCCGCTGTTTTTTCTAATGCATCAGCCTTAGCTACTGCGCACTGCAGCGATAAAGCCACCGCTTCTTCTCTGATGAACAGCATTGATTTATGCGCTGCAATTACGGTGCTGTCTTTGATGGGATTGGCTCAGCAGTCTATGGCCACAATGATGAGCACTTTGTTTGTTGTGATGCTCGTTAGTGTAGCATTGCTGCTTTGGTGGGTAGGGAGGCGTTAAAATAACTGCGCATTGTCTTCATCCTTAGGGGCGGCTTTGCTGTCGTTAGCAATATTGCGCTGTGTAGAGGCTTTAGGCACGGTGCCGGCTTTAAAATATTCGAATATCGTATTAGCCCCGTTGCGGGGTAATCCTGAACTAGGATCGATGCGCACCGAGACGATGCCAGCAGGCGGTGGGGTTGGCGTAATGGGGTCGTTGCTAAGGGCTGCCCGCATAAAATCAATCCAGACAGGCAAGGCCACTTTAGCGCCGTATTCATTTAAACTTTTAGGCTCATCAAAACCTACCCAAACGATGGCGGCGATGTGTGGATTAAAGCCATCAAACCAACCATCGCGTTGTTTTTGCGTGGTACCCGTTTTACCGGCAATGTCATCACGACCTAAGACTTTTGCAGCAGAACCTGTTCCTTCTTGAATCACATCCTTTAATACGGAGGTGATCAGAAACGCCGTTTGGGGTGAAATGGCGCGCACGGCCACAGGGTTGCCATTGTTCATTAAGGCTGGCAAATTTGGCGCGGGCAGAGGGTTATCGCTGAGCGCGTTTTGTGAGGCCAAAAGGCTGAGTTGCTGATCTCGCGCGTCTACACAAGAAGCGCAAACGCTAAGCGGATGAGCGGTATAAATAGGTTTATTATTCACATCGACGATACGATGGATTAAATAGGGTTTTACATCGAAGCCGCCATTGGCAATGATGGCATAGCCCCGGGCCATTTGTAGCGGACTGACACTGGCTGTGCCTAGCGCTAAGGACAGCGAATGGGGCAAGTCTTTAGAACTAAAACCAAAGTGTTCTATGTATTTCGTTGCATAATTTATGCCAATGGCATTCAACAAACGTATAGACACCAAGTTGCGCGAGTGTGTTAAGGCGACACGTAAACGCGTAGGGCCAAAAAATTTACGCTCATCGTTTTGGGGGCGCCAAACACCATCGGGTAAGGAGGGATCGTTCATCACAAAGGGCGCATCGTTGATGACGGAGGCCAAGGTAAAGCCTTTGTCTAAAGACGCGGCATAAATGAAAGGCTTAAAGCTAGATCCGGGTTGTAGAGCGGCTTGTGAAACGCGGTTAAAGCTACTTTGCAGATAGTTAAACCCACCCACTAAGGCACGCACGGCACCATTTTGTGGCGATAGGGCAATGAGCGCACCTTGTACCTCAGGAACTTGTGCTAAACGCCAGCTATTATTTTCTGCGGGCAAAATATCCACGATATCGCCAACGGAAACGACAGAGTGCGCGCTTGCCGGAGATGGGCCTACACCGCCATCTCTACCGGCAGGCCTTGCCCAAGACAAAGCAGGCCAATCTAAGCGTAAAATGCGTTTATCGCGGGTAAACACTTCAGCAGAATTGTCGCTGACACTAAAGACTACAGCGGGCGTTAAGGGTGAATAGGTGGGTTGTAGTCTTAACGTGGTCAACCAAGTGCTATGGCCTTGGTTATCGTAAGGCAAATGGTGGCGTGGGCCGCGGTAACCATGACGTTTGTCATACGCGAGTAATTGTGTTTGTAAAGAAAATTCGCCTTGTTGCTGTAATTTACATTGTATGGTGGTGTAAACACGCATGCCGGAGGTATAAGCATCCTCGCCAAATTGGCCAACAATGCCGTTGCGGATCATCTCGCCTACATAAGGTGCTGCACATTCAATTAAAGATCCATAATTGCGAGCCTTTTCTGATTCGTCAATGGCTTGTTGGTATTGAAGTTTCGAAATATAATTGCGGTCTAACATGCGTTCTAGAACATGGTTGCGACGGTCTAGAGCGGCCGGGGCATTGGCTAGTGGGTTTAGTTGGGAGGGGGCTTTTGGGATACCGGCTATCATGGCGAGTTGTGCTAGAGTCAGTTCGTTTAAATGCTTGCCATAGTAGGTTTCTGCCGCCGCCTCTACGCCGTAAGCGCGATTGCCATAGAAAATTTTATTTAAGTACAGATCTAGAATTTTTTGCTTAGAAAAGGTTTTGTCAATTTTAACGGCCAATAAAATTTCGCGTACTTTTCGGGTGTAGGTTTTTTTACTGTCTAAGAAAAAATTGCGCGCCACCTGCATGGTGATGGTGCTGCCGCCTTGGGCTTTGGTACCGGTACTAATTAATACCACCGAAGCACGCACTAAACCGACTAAGTCCACGCCGCCGTGTTCGAAATAACGTTGATCTTCAGTGGCCAATACGGCTTGTATTAGGTGCGTGGGGATTTGCTCGTAGGGAACAGGAACCCGCTTTTTTTCGCCATATTCGGCCATGAGCAAGCCTTCGTCGGAATAGATGCGCAAGGGTACTTGCATTTGTATGTCTTTTAGCACCGAAATATCGGGCAAACCGCGTTCTACATTCAAAACCAAGAGGATTATACCTGCCGCACCTAGACAAAATAGGCCTATTAGCACAAAAAGCGACCACCGCAGCCATTTTGTTAAAAATTTCATCGTAATTTAGAGTACCCACCAGCCTGAAGTGCGGCCATTTTAGCACTCTTTTCGCTGAGGACGCTAATTTTTGGAGAG
Source organism: Gammaproteobacteria bacterium (assembly GCA_009885895.1). GTDB lineage: Bacteria > Pseudomonadota > Gammaproteobacteria > UBA1113 > UBA1113 > VFKP01. Next base: position 4,506 of record VFJV01000008.1, on the reverse strand, counting down.
GGTTTTCGCCTGATTTTAAGGCCTAAGGCTTGCTGTAAAATTCATTAAATTAGCTATGTTATTGAAAAAAGAAATAAAAAAAACCGTTTAGTCTTAATATTTCCTTAATGTTCGTTCGGTATAATTATTGCGTCTGTGTTTCAATAATTATTTTAGTGAGGTAATAAAATGGCTGCAAATGAAGGTAATGTGAATAAAGAGAATGCGAATAAAGAGAATGCGGGGGGCCCCGGGTTTTTTCAGGTAAAGGGTCGATTGCCAGAGGCGATACGAAATAGCTATTATTTTAGGTTGAATCCTGAGTCTGTTCCCGGTAAATATTTTATTCCGGGAGAATATGAGCGGGCCTATAAGGATGCGGTTGCTACGCTACGTGAGTTTGTAGACACCCATGAATTAAGCGCGAAGGATAAGAGGATAGTTACGGGTTTTATCGAGAAGCGTCTTTTGCAGAACGAAAACTTGATATTGAACTTGCTAAAAGAGTACGATATCAACTGCAAAAAACCGGAACACGATGAGGCGAAGCCATTTCTTACAGGAATTGGAAATAATTTAACACTAAAAAAACTGGGAGAGGCGGTAGTATTGGTTTGTGCGCGTATAAACGAAATCAATGCTGTATCTTTAGAGGAGCATGAGGAGGAGCATGAGGAGGAGCATGAGGAGGAGCATAAGGAGGAACTAGCTAAATTGGACATAGCAAATTCCATTTTACAGGCTCTGGTCTTGAGCTGGCACCCTGAATCGCCCGAGCAAACCAGATCTTCTGCGTTCAAAGCAACAAAAAAAGCGTTGCCCGAGTCTATACCCAGCCCTGCTAAAGGCGAAGAAAATAGGGAGGCTAATTTGGTCAGAAGGCCGTTGGCCAAGTAACTTGCAGGCATTCCTTTCTATTACGCGCCGAGGTCAGATCCTCTGCCCCGGCGCGTAGTTTTTATTTAAATATACTCATAGCAGTTGGTTTTTAGGGTAGGCAACAACCCCTAAAAATCAAATGCTATGAGTATGCATTGATTTTTATTGTTTAATAGGGTATTCTAACCAAGAAGCATCTAATTCCCCCATGGATTCAAACAGTAAGGGGATTGTATGGTTTTATTTTTTCCAAGAAAAGCGCGCGCCGTCTTAGGGCTAGACTTGAGTGCTGCGGCGGTTCGTATGCTTGCATTAGGTCGCGCAGGCCCACGGCTTACAGTACAAGGGGTGGGTTTAGCCCCACTCATGCCGAATGCTATCTTAGGTCACACTATTCAACATTCAGCTGACGTCGTTGCGGCCATTCAAGACGCCTTAGGGCAAATGCAATCCAATCTGCGCCATGTGGCCATTGCCATGCCCGCTACAGGCATCATCTCAAAAACGCTGCAGCTACAGGCCGAATTTTGCAATGAAGCATTAGAAGCGCACATCCAATTAGAAGCCGCCACATCCATTCCTTTTCCTTTAGATGAAGTGTGTATGGATTTTTTTGTTTTGGGCCCTAATGCAATAAATCCGGATAAAGTGGATGTAGTGTGGGTTGCTGCACGTAAGATGGAGGTAGATGCGCGCATTGCTGTGGCAGAAGAGGCCGGGCTAATTGTCGATTATGTAGACGTGGATATGTTTGCTTTAGAAAGGGCCGTGAATGATTTAGAAAAACAAGATATCCATAAAACCATCGCCGTAGTCGATGTTGAAACGACAACGATACGTTTAACGGTGATACAACAAAGGCGGGCGGTGTATACGCAGGAAGAAGTATTGGGTGCGCAGCAAGCCATTGAAGGAGTGCAGGCGTTAGCGCCCTTGTTGCGTAGAGCGATGCAACTATTTGTCTCTACTGAAAAAAGCGCTCCAGTGGATAAAATCATATTGACAGGCCGCGGCGCGACCGCCGAAGGCTTACAATCAATGATGGTCGATTGCTTCTCCTTACCGGTTAGTGTGGCCGCGCCTTTTCAAAATAAGGCATTGGCCGCGGGAATGAATCGTGAGGGCTTAGACGAAGTGTCCCCTGCGTTGATGTGGGCATTTGGCTTGGCCCTTAAAGGATGTGTTCATTATGACACACATTAATTTATTACCCTGGCGTGACAATTTGCGAGAAGCGGTTAAAAAAGAATGTTTGATTTTGTTGGCGATTGTTGTAGGGCTGGCTATAGGTCTTTTGGGGGTGGGGTTTAGTCGAGTCAATGCCAAGCTTAGGCGTCAGCAAGAAATCAATCTCAATATACAAAAAGACACGGTGGTTTTAGAATCTAGCATTGCGGAAATCCAACGCATTAAAGCGCAAGAAAATCAGTTAACGGCTAAACGCGATGCTGTAGAGCAGTTGCAATTAGAGCGTGTGACTGTAGTGCGCTTGTTGGAACAAATGGCGTATCAAATGCCGAAAGGGGTGTATTTAACGCAGTTTGATAAAAAAGGCGCGCAATTAACGCTGATAGGGTATGCGAAATCAAATGCGCTGGTGTCTGAATTAATGCAAAAAATAGAACAATCACACTGGATGGGCGTGCCACAATTAATAGAAATTAAAGCTGCGGACAATCAAGAGGGACATGCAGGGTATTATTTTAAAATGACAGCGCATATACTCTTCGCAGTTGAGTTTTAGGGGGTGTTGCCTTCGCCCATCTCGCACCAGTATATGACAGAATACGTCACTCCTGGTGCTCGAGGACTAGTCTTCTACCCTAAAAATCAACTGCTGTGGGTATAGCCGCACACAACAGAAACGGCCTTAAAACAGGAAAAACACAATGGACTTCAATGAATTAAGTTTTGACAGATTAGGCTCCTGGCCCATAGCCGTGCGCGCTATTTTTTTGGCAGGCACATTTTTTACAATTCTTCTTTTAGGCCATTTCCTTTTTATTAAGCCCCGATTAGATACGTTAAAACGGGCTGAGCGGCAACAGCAAGCAATTGAAGTGCAGTTTAAAATCAAAAAACCACAAGCCGCAGAAATGCCTAGGTATGAGGCGCAATTAACGCAACTGAAAAAAACAATAGACACATTAAATCGGCAATTAACCGACCGTAGTGAGATCCCAAAAACCATAGAGACTTTATCTAAACTGGCTATAGACAATCGTCTAGAGATTAATGCAATCAAGCCAGAGCAGGAAAACATCAAAGAATTTTACACCACAATACCCATTCACATTTCCGTTATTGGGAAGTACCACTCATTAACGGTTTTTATCCGTCAGGTGGAAGCCTTACAAAAAATAATGACGTTCAACGATTTTTCTATTGCAGCGATAAACAATAAACCAAACGAAAATTCAGAATCAACACTCTTGGTGATGAATGCGATAGCCGCGGTTTATATCCCGGTTACGATTGAAGAGGCGTGAACAAATGATTTCTTTTAGGTGCTTACTGTGTTTTTTATTGTTGAATGTTTTTGTTTTTGCAGCCAATGCGACTCAACCTGACTCTGCAAAAGAGCAACGCAGCCCATTTGAAAGAACACAGCCTGAAACTAGAGCCGCAGACAAAAATCATTTATCGCTTAATTTTCAAGATATCCCGGTGCGTTCGGCATTGAGTCAAATTACCGCTGCTGCAGGTGTAAACAGTGTGCTGAGCGATAATATTAAGGGGAATATTAGTGTGCATTTAAAAGATGTTTCTTGGGAAGACGCCTTAGATATTATATTAAAATTGCAAGGCTTAAGTAAGCTGAATCTAGGCGCAGTGTTGCTGATAGCCCCTAGCGCAGACATTGCAGAAAGACAAAAGGCCGCATTAGAAGCAGAACTACAAGTCCAGGAATTAGAGCCGTTGCAAACGGCCATACTCAGGTTAAATTATGCCAATGCAGAAGATTTGGCCCCTATTTTAAAAAACAAATCCAATAGCATTGTATCCGACCGGGGCTCCGTGACGGTAGACAAACGCACCAATGCTCTGTTGCTAAACGATACCCCGGAAATCATTGCGTCGGTGCGTGCTTTAGTTGAAAAAATGGACAAACCCGTTAGGCAGGTGTTGATAGAAGCGCGTATCGTTGAGGTCTCTAGGGATTTTGAGCGTACTTTGGGCATACGTTGGGGTATTTCCAAAGCGGATCACTTAAGCGGCACCCTAAGCGGCGCCAGTGGGATGCAACAAAACCTGTCTTTGGGTAAATCCGCCTTCGACAGCAGCAATGTATCGCCCGCATCGCGTTTGAACGTGAATTTGCCGGCCGAGCCCAGTTCAGGGCAAGCCGCCAGTGTGGGTATAGCCCTAGCGAACCTGGGAAATGGTTATCTTTTGGACTTAGAGCTATCGGCGCTTGAATCGGAGGGGCAAGGTGAGTTAATATCAAGTCCTAGGTTGGTTACGGCTGATCAGCAGGAAGCGTTCATTGAGGCGGGAGAGGAAATCCCTTATCAGGAAACATCTTCCAGTGGGAGTACGACGGTAGCATTCAAGCAAGCAACATTAAAATTGGATGTTACGCCGCATATCACGCCGAACAACAATATTATTCTGGCTATCAAGGTTAATCAGGATAAACCAAATGCT
>VFJV01000040.1 GCA_009885895.1 Gammaproteobacteria bacterium | reverse complement strand
ATCCAAAGCGTACCCATTAAAGACATCTTCCTATATCCTTTGGCTCGAAATTTTAGGGTCTTATTGAAAACCTAAGCTTTTCTCCTGCCGAGGTTAGACGAATATTTACAAAGCGCCTTTGTTTATTTGTTTTAATAAAACCTTAATCATTCGGAAGTCTTTTTAAGGTATACTATTCAGCACATAAAGCCTGTTGCACTTTAAGATACCAATGGGTAAATAGAATATAATTTTTTAGGTGGAGCAAATTAAATGTCGAGTACTGTATCCGAGCTTCTTAGCGAACAGGTTGATATATATAAGAAACCAGATGCGCGTAATCCTGCTCATCCAGAAGGTACCCAGTTAGCCTGGGGTGATTTACATGGCAACGCCATGAAGCTCATCTTTCAATTAGTTCGTGAGGGAGTCATTAAAGATATATCTAGTGATGACTATGAAAAACTGGTAACGATATATAGGACAGATGTTGGCTCTCTAACTGGAAAGGATATTAGTGACTTTAACAGCATAATAAGCAGCTTAGAATTTAATTCCACTCCATCTGTGCTGCTTATAGGCGATGAACTCTGTGACAGAGGCAGTAACGACTACTTCACCCTTAAGGTGCTAGAAGCATTAGTTGATAAAAACGTAGCTCTTGAAATATTAGCTTCCAATCATGGCGTAGAATTTCTTGAACGTTTTCAATCGGGTAAAAGTTTAAGAACGGGGATAGGCTTACTTGATGATGGTGTTCAAGATGTTTCGTCCTGTAATTTACAGACATTAATGGATAACGGGCTGGTAACACGTGGTGACATTGATTCCATAGTACAGGATAAATATCGTCCCAATTTAAAACTCCTTTCTTACTCGTTCGATGGAGAGAACAATGAAATCAGTCTATACAGCCATGCGCCCATAGGCTTGGGTGATATTGAACGGCTCGCAATGAGATTCGGTATTACGTATAACGATGCTACTCCAGAAGCCTTAGCTGCTACGATTGACAAAATCAATGAAAAAGTTTCTGCGTATGTCAACAGTGGTACGGACCTACGGGGTTTATATGGAGACCCAGATGTCAATTTTATTCTCTGGAATAGAGACATTGATAACCTTGATAGACCCGCAGAAAAATATGGGTATAAGCTTAAATTCGTACACGGGCATGACGACAAAAAATGTAGTCTTTCACAGGTCGTTAACTTAGATAATACCCTTGGATACAGTTCTAAGAAGAGCGATGGGAAATATACAGCTTTTTCTGCAAGATGTGACCCAATGACTATTGAGGCGCATCATTCTCCTGCAGAAACTACAGCTAAAGAAATCCCTGATAAAGACGCGGAGAAATTAACTAATCTAAGCGAAGCACTCTATAATTCCTACAAATTAAGAACTCCCCCTGACGAAAATGACGATGAGTACAAAGCCATATACGTAGGAGTGATGGTGAGAGAAAACCTCTCTGAAATAGATGATCCCTCAAACATCAAGAAAGACAGGATAGCTGTACTGCCTGATCGTAGTCCTCAGGCTAGAGCATACTATTATAATTATGATGCTCCTTCCCCGGGCTGGAATACAATAGACAAAACAATATCCAGCCCGTTCGATATGCACAATCTTCAAGAAGTAATGGATTTTTTTGGTATTCCCGCCCCTACAAGACATGATCCCAAGAAGTTCGAGGAGGCTAAGAAGAAATATTCAGACCATTACAGCAAAGCGGCGCGAAAAGACTCTGGAAATAAAATAAGATGTGAGTATATAGTCTCAAAAACCCTTTCTGATGAAATGAAAAGTTCTCTCCGCGAATTAGAATTAGGGGAAGACATAGTCCCTAAACTTATAGATATAGCGAATAAAACACCCCCTATTCCTAAAGAGCAAAAAGAAGTATACGAAAGCATTATGCTTCTTCTGGATGCAATTGAGAATAAATCCCTCTATGAGAGGGATAAAACTTTAGCTCTTTTAGAAAAGATCAAAGGATTGTATTCAGAAGAATTTAGTCCTTCAGCATCAGCATCACCATCGCCGTCACCATCGCCGTCACCATCGCCGTCGCCATCGCCGTCGCCATCGCCGTCGCCGAGTCCGTCGCCGAGTCCGT
>VFJV01000098.1 GCA_009885895.1 Gammaproteobacteria bacterium | reverse complement strand
GGTTGTGTTTTTTAGCTATGTTCTGATTTTTGGCGCATGGGGTTTTCCTACTCTAGGTATCGCGGGTGCGGGCTGGGGTATGACCATCGGTTATTGGATTATGGCGATATTGCTCGGTCTTTATATTGTAATGGATAGGCACTATAAAAAATATTTTCGCTTTGTTTTCAGTACACAGTGGCCTTCTTTCTTAAGAGAGCTATTGCATCTAGGTGCGCCCATAGGCATTATGTATGGTTTCGAGGTTGCCTTTTTCTTCGCAATTACCCTGGTTATGGGCTCTTTAAGTAGTCAGGCTTTAGCCGCCAATCAAATCGCGCTGCAATATATGTGCATATTCATGGGTATCATTTTTTCCATCGCACAAGCCATTACGGTGCGTATGGGCTATCTCCTGGGTGCCAAAGAACCTCATTCAGCAAAACAAGCCTGTTTTGCTGGCGTATGGCTATCGGCAATACCGATGGGCATCATTGCCATTGTCTATTGGTGCCTACCCGTATTGCTCATTGCACTTGATTTGAATGTCAACGACCCAAAAAATATAAATTTAATCGCCGAGATAAAAACACTGTTTGCCATTAGTGCTGTATTTCAAATTGTTGAAGCCATCCGCATCGCGCTCTTTGGTGCATTACGCGCATTAAAAGACACGCATTTTACGCTACTTATTTCTGTCCTTAGCTTTTGGGGCATTGCGCTACCCATAGGCTATGTATTAGCCACTCGCTTTCATTTGGGTGCAGCAGGCTTATGGTGGGGCATGACTTTAGGCGCTGCCGTCAGCATCTTTTTTCTTGCGGTACGCTTTAAATCAAAGATTTCAAGTTATAGCCAGTAACAATAATTTTTCTAGTTCCCTTGCAGGATACAGTGCAAATTTATCTACTTTGTTAAGCTTTTGAAAAAAATCATCTAAAACCATAGCAATAGGCGCGTATCGTTTGAGTGTGGCGTTCATGCCTGCAGGCAACATATCCACTTCACTCGCTATAATCTCACGCAGACACAATTCCCATTGCTCTTTGCCAAAAAAGGTCGTGACGATGCATTGCAGTAAATTCACAACCGCACACACCTGGTCATAACTTTTATGCTGCGTAAAAAAGGTGGTTTCTGCTGCCGTTAAGTCAAATTTTGACGATAAAGATAAGCCAAAATCTGTTAAATAAAGTTGCTTGCCATCGGTTAATATATTTTCATAATGTTCGTCGAAATGCAAAAGACCTCGTGTGCTCATATCATCGTTGATTTTTCTTAAATTTTCATCCACCCAGGCAATGGCTGCTTCTGCCGTATTGCCGCCTTTTAAGATTTCAGAACTTAGCCAAGCGTACAAGTTCTGCGGAATATATTCTACAAAAAAGACTATATGTGCTTCTGCCTGATTTAAATCTCCAACGCGTTTAGACACCATATCTAAATAGTGGTCATCCTGACGATATTTTTCCAGATCAGCATTAAATTGAATATTCGATTCGTTAAGAACATTAGGGAGAATACGCCAGTGATACAGTATAGGAAAATAAGCGCATTCGCCATTCAGCACCCATTCAGTCGTCATGGTATGCACGGCCAATTCACGCCAGGCGCGAAAGCCAGCCGCACCGATGCCATATTGATAGCATAGTGGCAAATCATAAATACTCGCCGTAGACATAAAATGATGTGGCAATTGCTCTAACTCAGTTAACGGCACTTTTTTAACGAATATCGGCGTATTCCCTATCTCAATCAAAGCCGCTTTGCCACCCAGGCCTGCGGGTATGGGCTTTGCATTCGCCAAGGCTTTTATGAGTTGTTCGTTACTAAGCTGCGCTAAGTGCGCTGAAATTGTGTCGTATTGTTTTTTTCGATACTGTGCTGTATTCATGTCTTAGCATTTTCATCGTTTTTTAAAGTATAGCGCCTATAATACAGCCAGAGTAGCAGTGCAGCAATAACAAACCCACTACCAAAGCCCAGGCGCAAGCCAATGGGACCATAATGCATTAGAATTCCAATAATATAACACGCTGGAATACCAATAAACCACAGACCAACAATACCAATAAGCATCGGCGTTCTAGCGTTTTCCATTCCTCTTAGGAGGCGCGCAATAATTACTTTTACAACTCCTATTTTTTCTGGCGTTTTCTTGGTTTAATAGCATAATTCCATTCACCATGAAATTTATCTTCCACCAACCTCAT
>VFJV01000021.1 GCA_009885895.1 Gammaproteobacteria bacterium | reverse complement strand
GCTCTCTGCTATTACTGCCTATATCTTTCACCCAAACAAACCAACATTACAATTCTCTGACGAGGATAGGAAGGTTCTTATGGCCGCTTAAACATAACTCGCGTTAGTAGGCTTGGGTGGAACACTGCACGGTTATGCCCGCGAAGATGGTTTCGATATCATTGCCGCTTCCGAAGTCATGGCCATTTTATGCCTTTGCACTACGATCAAAGAATTAAAACAACGCCTAGGCAATATCCTGATCGGCTATGCCTATGACGGAAGAACCGTTTTTGCCCGCGAATTGAATGCGCACGGTGCAATGACCGCATTGCTGAAAAACGCGCTACGTCCAAACCTAGTACAAACCTTGGAAAATAACCTAGCCTTTGTGCATGGCGGACCTTTCGCCAATATTGCCCATGGCTGTAATACCGTCATCGCCACCAAGACCGCGCTGAAAATGGCAGACTATGTCATAACTGAAGCAGGTTTTGGCGCGGATCTAGGCGCTGAAAAATTCATCGATATCAAATGTCGCAAAGCTGGCTTACAACCAGATCTGGTCATACTCGTTGCCACCGTACGCGCGCTGAAATTTCACGGCGGCATCCCAATCAAGCATTTAACCGAGGAAAATGTACCTGCTTTGGAAACAGGTTTTGCCAATCTAGAACGACATCTTCGTAACATGCAAGAAGAGTTTGGCCTACCCTGCATCGTTGCCATCAACCATTTTACATCGGACAGCGACGCTGAAATAATACACCTAAAACAGAAAATCGAAGCACTAGGCTCAACAGCAATCGTTTGCAAACATTGGTCCGAAGGAGGCAAAGGTGCAGAAGCACTGGCTTATGCTGTAATGGATATTTTAGATAGTCCTGAAGCCTCTAATTTTAATTTTCTTTATCCAAACGAGATGCCTTTGTGGGATAAAATAAAAACCATTGCAACCCGCCTTTATGGAGCCGCCGGTATTCATGCCGACGATAAAGTACGCTTACAGATAGATATACTCAACGAACAATATCCGCAGTATTCCGTTTGCATCGCCAAAACTCAATCGTCATTTTCGGCTGATCCTTTACTAAAAGGCGCACCCTCAGGCCATATATTAGCTATCAGGGAAATTCGCCTCGCTCATGGCGCAGAGTTTATCGTAGTGATTTGCGGCAATATCATGACAATGCCAGGTTTGCCCAAGATCCCTGCTGCCGAACTCATCGATGTAGACGAGAACGGCTCTATTATTGGGTTGTTTTAGATCAGTACGCCTTAGAAGCCCGCAGCATCCAATGCGTTTTCTCATGCTCAGCAATACGCTCACCCAATAAGGCAATACTACCTTCATCGCTGTGTTCTTGGGCTATTTTTAAAACTTTATATAAATCTTTTAAAATGAGCTCATGATCGTCACACAATTCGGCCAGCATTTGTTCCGCCGTTTTTTTAGGATCGCCTTCTTTTATGCTGCGCAATGCACTAAATTCGGAAAAACTAGCGGGGGCGGTGTGTCCTAGAGTAATGATACGCTCGGCTAAAGTATCGACACCCATAGCCAATTGCGTATACTGTTCTTCAAACATTAAATGCAAGGTTTTAAAATATGGACCTCGTACGTGCCAATGATAGTTTTGTGTTTTGAGATACAAGGTATAGGTATCTGCTAACAACTTTGCAAAAGCTTGATAAAAATTGTCGTTCATGTCTTACTCCTTAAAATTAATCACCTACATTATCCAACAAACTGGCGTTACCACCCGCCGCCGTAGTATTCACAGACACGACTTTTTCGGTACACAATCGTGCTAAATAATACGGACCACCCGCTTTAGGGCCTGTGCCCGATAAGCCTTCGCCACCAAAAGGTTGCACACCGACTACAGCGCCTATCATATTGCGGTTCACATAAACATTACCAGCATGAATGCTGTCGGTCAAGTGTTGCACCGTTTGGTTGATGCGACTGTGCACGCCAAAGGTTAAGCCATAGCCACTGTTATTAATATCATGGATGACTTTATCCATCTCGCTACTTTTATAGCGTATCACATGCAAGAAAGGCCCGAAAATTTCGCGCTGTAATTGTGCCAATTCCTTGATTTCAACCGCGCGCGGCGCAAAATAACAGCCTTGTTCGGTACTCTCTGGTAATTCTACTTGATAGATAGCTTTAGCCTCTTGCTGCATGCGTTCGGCATGCGCATTCAAAATAGCCAAAGCACCTTCGTCGATCACCGGACCTATATCTGTTTCTAATAAAGCTGGATTACCTACTTTTAAAGTAGACATGGCGCCAGCTAACATTTTAATAATTTTATCTGCCACTTCTTCTTGCAAATACAACACGCGCAAGGCCGAGCAACGCTGTCCGGCACTGCCAAAAGCGGACGTTATGACATCGCGCACGACTTGTTCCGGTAAAGCAGAGGCATCCACTATCATCGCATTTTGCCCACCCGTCTCGGCAATAAAAGGCACGATGGGACCTATGCGTTCGGCCAATTGACGATTGATCAAACGCGCAGTTTCGGTAGAACCGGTAAATAATATACCGGCGATGCGATTATCTGGGACTAATTGCCCTCCTATCACCCTACCCGAACCGGGTAATAATTGCATTACCGCTTTAGGAATACCGGCTTCGTGTAATAATGCCGTTGCCGCAGCGGCAATTAAAGGCGTTGGCTCCGCAGGTTTGGCGATCACGCAATTGCCACTCATCAATGCCGCGGTGACTTGTCCTAAAAATATCGCCAAGGGGAAATTCCACGGGCTGATGCACAACAAAGTGCCTCGCCCTAATAAATGATATTCGTTGCGCTCGCCGGTCACCCCTTGCAGTAACCGCGGCGTTAATTGTTTTTTCCCTTCTTCTGCATAGTAACGACAAAAATCAATCGCTTCACGCACTTCAGAGAGGGCATCGTTGATAGTTTTACCGGCCTCTTTAATAAGAATGGCCATTAAATGGGGTTTATGCGCTTCTAATAAATCCGCCATTTTCAGTAATATTACAGCGCGCGCCTCTGCTGTAGTCTGACGCCAACTTTCTTGAACAAGGGCAGCGGCTTCTATAGCATCCTTGATATCCGTTGTGGTAGCGGCTAATACAGTACCCAGGCTCTCTTTTTTATTATGCGGGTTTGTAACCGCATCCCCATTTTTAAAGCGATAATCCCCATTCACCATGGGTCCTGCATGACCGGGGCTCCTATGTGCTTCTTCCATAGCGAGCATTAATGGCTTTAATTCGTTTGTGTTTGTCAAGTCTATTCCCCTAGAATTAGTACGTTCAATATAGATATTTTCAGGCAGCGAAATGCGCGGATTACGCTTAGGACTGTCTTTTTCTACTTCCAGTGTAGGTGCGATTATGACATGATCTATAGGCTCTTGGTTATCCGCAACACGATTGACAAAAGAGCTATTGGCACCATTTTCCAATAAACGACGCACTAAATATGCCAATAAATCTTCATGGCCACCGACGGGCGCATACACCCGGCAAGGAATATTTAGTTTCTTTAAACCCACGATTTCATCGTACAAAGGCCGCCCCATGCCATGCAAACATTGAAATTCAAAATCACGTCGGTGGCCAACCATTTCTAATACGGCGGCAACACTGTAGGCATTGTGCGTTGCAAATTGTGGGAAAAATTGCTTTGGGTGCTGTAATAATTTGCGTGCGCAGGCGAGAAAGGAAACGTCGGTGCCTCTTTTGCGCGTAAAAACCGGATAATCGACTAAACCACGCTCTTGGCTCACTTTAATTTCGCTGTCCCAATAAGCGCCTTTTATCAATCGCACCATAAGGCGTCTATTCGCGCTGCTAGACAAATCAGCGAGCCAATCAATTAAAAAAGAACAGCGTTTTTGATAGGATTGTATGGCTAAACCAAAACCCTCCCAACCGCTTAAGGCGGTATCGGTAAATACTTTTTCGATGATATCTAAAGAAATATCAAGGCGATCGGCTTCTTCTGCATCTACCGTTAGATTCAAGCCTTGACCTTTGGCCGCAATAGCCAATTCTAATAAGCGCTCGCTGACGACCTGTACACAGTCTTTGCGCTGCGCAAATTCGTAGCGTGGATGCAATGCCGATAGCTTAATAGAAATGCCTGGCCCTTCTATAGGCCCTATGCCATCCGCCGCGTTGCCTATGGCTAAAATAGCTTTGTGATACGCTGCATAATACCGCAAAGCGTCATCCGATGTGCACGCGGCCTCACCCAACATATCGTATGAAAAACGATATCCTATGCTTTGCATGGCCTTCGAGCGTTGTAAGGCTTCTTCTATGGTTTGTCCCATGACAAATTGCTGCCCCAGCACACGCATCGCATAAGCGACTATAGTACGCACCACAGACAAACCCTTACGTTTCACGAAATCTTTTAAGGCATTATTGAGACGCGCCTCATCCATGCTGGACCAGGTGGAAAATTTTCCAGTTAGCATCAATCCCCAGGTGGCGGCATTGACAAAAAATGACCCACTTTTCCCCGCATGTTGCGCCCAATGACCTTCACCCAATTTGTCTAATATGAGTTTATCGCGCGTTGCATCATCGGGAATGCGCAATAAAGCTTCGGCCATACACATCAACGCTATTCCTTCATCCGTGGAAAGTTGGTATTGCTGTAAAAAAGCATCTAAAGCAGTTTTGCTGTGCTCCTTATGACGTATGGATTCAACCAGACGATAGGCTCTATTGTGGATCTGGGTTAAATTTGACTCTGTAAAGGCGGCTATTTTTAAGAGCTGCTCTAGGCATATGGTCTCATCCATGCGATAAGCATCCATCAACGCTTGACGTCGCGGAGGGAGAGTTAGAGTATAGTCAGAGGTTAAAATCGCCATAATCAGCCTATTTTGAAGTTATTTAATGCGCTATGATACAAATAATCACGCCCTTTGTCACTATTTATTAAAAGTCGAAAGCATGCAGCTAATACTGAAAAGCCCTCTTTTTACTAAATTACCTTTAATATCATATGCTTATGATTTTTACCTGGAAAATTCACTACGTCTTCAGCGGCTCACGGATCCACAGCTGGAAAATTCACTACGTCTTCAGCGGCTCACGGATCCACAGCAAGACCAACAAAGCCAATAAAAAGGAAAGGGGGAGTATACTTAAACCAAGGGTATAAGACGAAGCCGAAAAATTAGTGGCATCTGGTGCCACCTCGGCATGCCCTTTCAACACAAAACTCACTAAGGGTGTAAACAACGGCGCACCAAAAACAATATTCAGCATATTGGTAAAGCCCATAGCCGTACCGCGAGCATCATTCGGCGCAATTTCATTCACCAAAGCAAAAGGCAGCATATAAACGCTAGAAAAAAGCCCCGTTAAAAAAAATAACGCCACCACAAACGCAAACTCTAAATTAGGGATATACAAAGCCATGCTCAAACTGACAAAAGCGGCTAAAGCACCAATGGCCATAAGCACTTTTCTACGGCGAAAAAAATCAGACAGATGCCCCAGGAAAGGGCAGCCTAAGCCTGTGCCTAGAAACAAAGCTAAATTGCCCAATGCAGCGACTTGTATCGTAACACCATAGCGTGCCATCAAATAAGGAATACACCAATAGGTTGCCAAAACACTAATAATGGGAAACATTAAACCTGAGAATAAACCATTCAACCAAATTTGAGGTAAGCCTAAAATGGCGACTAACTGTTGTTTTATGGATAAAACAGATGTGGGTTTGGGCTTATGATGGCTCTGTTTGGGTCTTTCTTGCAAAAAAACACTCATAAGTACCGTCAACAGCAAACAAAGCATACCTGCCCAAACCAATACGGTACGCCATCCTAGATGCATTGCAGCCGTAGAAATAATTTCACTGCCCACACCACCAGAAAACATGGCTAAAGCTTCACTTAAACCCACCACAAAGGCAAAATAGGCTGGCGTAAACCAGCTCCCAATTAAATAAAAACAACAGGCCAATGCAGGTGCTGTTCCGAGGCCCGTTAGCATTCTAGCCCATAAAGCGGCGTGTATACCCTGGCTCATTGAAAACAATAAAGTACCTGCAGCACAAATAACCGTCCCCGCAATCAATAACTGCTTAGCCCCGATGCGATCAACCAAAAGCCCACCGGGCATTTGCAACAATAGATAGGTCCAAAAATAACTAGAAGAAATTAACCCCACGGAAGCAACATCGGTGTTAAAATCTTTTGCTAGAAAGGGTGCCATACCACTCACCGAGCCCTGGAGTATAAATTGCAGCAATAGAAAAGTAATCGTTAAAGCCCACATAAACCAGGCTTTAGCGCTAGGACCTTCTATCGATGTAAACACAGTGTATTCCCCTTATTCTTTAGTTACCAAGACATCTTCCATAATTAAATAGCGTAAATCGCAGCCGAAAAACATATTCAACGCATCTTCAGGTGTACACACCATAGGTTCACCACGACGGTTTAAAGACGTATTTAATACCACTGCATTGCCGGTTAAAGCTCCTAACGCACTAATTAATGCATAATAGCGCGGATTGGCCTTTTGAGTCACGACTTGTGCCCGAATGGTACCATCTTCATGCACCACCTCAGGTATGCGCTCTTTCCACTTTTCTGCCACATCAAAGGTTATTGTCATATAAGGGGCCGGATGGCTGCTTTGTAAAATATCTTGAGCCACTGTATCCAATACACTGGGGCAAAATGGCCGCCAACGTTCGCGGTATTTAATTTGTTGGTTGATTTTATCGGCAATGCCTGCAGCATTAGGACAACCTAAAATACTGCGGTTACCTAAGGCTCTAGGTCCAAACTCCATACGCCCTTGAAACCACGCCAAGGGCTCGCCCTCGGCTAATAACTTAGCCGCATAGTCTACCGTATTATCCAAAATTTTCCAGGAAGATTTGGCAATGTGATTCTGGCAAGCCAAAACACAAGCTTCTGTAGTATAACTAGGTCCTAGATAAACATGTTCTAAAGGTTGTATTGCTGTTCCTTGTAAAGATGCCGCATAAGTAGCAGCGCCTATTGCAGTGCCTGCATCATTGGCCGCAGGTTGCAAAAACAATTCGTTTAATCCTGGTAACTGCAATAATTTTTGATTGAGTTTGACATTTAAGGCCACCCCGCCGGCAAAGCACAAGCGCCCTGTTTCTTGAATAATATCGCCCAAATAATGTTGCACTAAAGCCAGCACACTGTCTTCTAACAGCTTCTGAATACTGGCTGCATAGTGGACATAGGGCTCATCAATATCGTCCCCTACACGCATAGGCCCTAACCAGTCCACTAATTTAGAGCTAAAATAATAGGATTGTCCATTTTGTTTGTGCCGCCTTAAGCCCACGGTATTGACCATACGCGTATTGACGGTGAAATTTTTTCCATTAAAATCCAATAAAGGCGATAAATCATAACGGCTCGCATCGCCATAAGGCGCCATCCCCATCACTTTAAATTCGCCGTCTAACATTTCAAACCCTAAATACTGTGTCATGGCACCATACAAACCGCCTAAAGAATCCGGGTCAAAAAATTCTTTGATTTTATGAATGCGGCCATTTTCGGCATACCCCAAAAAAGTAGACGCATATTCTCCTTTTCCATCCACACCCAATATAGCCGATTTACCTTCAAAGCCGCTTAAATGATACGCGCTGCTGGCATGCGCTAAATGATGTTCTATGGGCATGAATTGTGTTTTTTGCAGATCAAAGCCCACATCTTCTAGAAAAGACAACACTCTTTTTTTATTCCGCCGATAGTGACGATTCCCATTAAATAAGGCATCTAGAGCCCTATCAGGCGCATACCAATATCGTTTAGCATAGTGCCAACGTGCAGCAGATAATACGCCTATAGGGGCAAAGGGAAACGCCACTATGTCTATATCTTTAGGGCTTAAGCCGGCCTCTTCTAGACACCAGCGTGTTGCTTCTAATGGCAGCTTATTTTTCGCATGTTTATCACGAATAAAGCGTTCTTCTTCTGCAGCACAAACAAGTGTTCCATCTATTAATAGTGCGGCTGAAGCGTCATGCGTTAAGGCACCCGATAATCCCAAAATTCTCATAATAATCCTCTGTCTTTAAAAGCCCTAATAAAAGCCTGATGCAATAGGGGCCTATACCGCCAAGCTTTTAAGAATCGCTTGACATCTTTATTAAACATGTATGTAAAAAAAGGCCCCCAAGAATACGACCGTAGGTTGTCTAAATCTAATAAGTAGACCTTTTCTTCAAAAACCTGCCAATTATCCGGCTTTAAATCACGATGACACAAATGATTTTGTTTCATCGCCATCATCACTTGCACCACTTTGGCTATCATTTCTTGTTGTTTTTTCAGGTCAAGAAAAGAATACAGATAATTCGAAAGGGTTTTCCCTGGAACATATTCCATTACAAAATAACCACGGCACGGTAGTCCACCGATTTTTTTTTGCAATACACCTACAGGCTTTGCCGTTAAAATATGCAATGATTGCAAACGGTTTGCATTTTCCCACGATGAGGCGGCATTGGTGCCTTTAAAACAATGTTTTACCCATTGCCAATAGGATCTAGCGCTATATTGCTTTACTACCCAATTGGATTCATCGCATTGATAATGAAGCACAGTGTTGGCTTTGCCTTTTTTGAAATATTTAAAATACCCTTTTTCTTGTTGTTTCAGATGAGAAAACATCGTTTCAAAGGATTCTTTTTTATCCGCGCAGACTACGTATTGATAGTTACCTAGCATCCCTAATGTAAAAGAACTACAGTTGCGCCATGCTTTGGATTTAATTTTTCTTTGTCTATAGAGGCTTTTTTGGGCAATCTTATTTTCCAGTTTTTTCATCCACCGCTTATTAGATGAAAAAATTTTTTTTGCGTTTTCATCTTCCGTTAAGATAGTCCACAGTAAATTCTGATCGGCTAAAGAAAGCTGCACAAAAAAATCAGCTAGATTATTCAGACAAGCGCGGCTTGGCAATGGCCCTTTTTTTCTCCAACGCTTAACGTCCATGCCATCAATGATATACAATTGGTTTTCATCCATTAGAATATTATCCAAATGCAGATCATTGTGCCAGACCCCTTTCTGATACATTTTTATAAGCACTTTTAATAAAGAGGATAATTGCACTATCTTGTCATTGTCGTCCCAAGAATTCCAGCATGAAGCAACGGTCTTGGTATTATCCAAATAGGATAGTATCAATAAGACTCCTTCGTCTAATACGGTATATTGTACTACTCTGCTCGTAGCAATGCCGCACTGCTGCAATAACTGCAATCCTCTTACCTCACGGCAGGCATGGCGTACACCTTGTTTATCGTAAAATAATTTAACAATGCTTTTTTGCCCTTGATACTCTGACAGGAAAGTGGCACGCCGTGCATTTAAATCGCGCAGAATTTCTTGTAAAAAAATAGATTTTTCATTGCCAAAGGGAACCCAGCACAAAGGTAATTGCGATTGTTTTTCTCGCAGCTGCTTTATCAGTTGCGGGGTATTCATTTTATTCATATAAAATACACGCTCATCATAAATTACGTCATTTCCCTAAGCATTTTTTTAAAAAATCTCTTCCTTTTCGCGAACGCCGCATTTTCCTCAGTCTTACCGTCATTGTTCTCCATAATGCCTTTATGTCTGCTTTGTCTGTGTCCGGCCCAAGATAGGTTTTCATAAAACGCCATTTATCAGTTGCACTTATTTTTTTAACCCTTGTTCTAACCAGGCTATCCAGATCTGTGATTCTGCATCGGCTCTGTAAAATCCAGTATCGCAGCTTTTCCAAGTCAATAATACGAACTTTAACCTCATTATTCTCAAGACTCAAAAAAACATGTTTGAATACAAGGCAGCAGTGCTTATAGTTATTCTCATGAATTTTACCCACTACCCTAGCCACCTCATTGATAATGTCATGCCGCAGCGCATTCTGAGGAAAACCGGTTTCTTCCCATTCGAAAAACCAATCTTTTAATGCACGATATCCGGTGAGATCCTTCGTCATTAAAATAGCCTCTTTCCCACGTTGGCCATAATAGATAGGCGTTACCGTTGGGATCTGATGCCTATTAAAACGAAGAATATTGCAAAATTCACGCTCAAATGTGGGGCGTCCTTTAAACGGATGCACTATTGAGGGGCACATATGCTTAGATTGCCTTTTTAAAAAAACAATTCTTTTTTGACCTTGCGCATCTTGCAACACAATTCGCACCACACCACTCCAACCACCTCGCCGTTGGTTGGGCTCTTCCACCCATTTTGTTTCAAAATTTTTGTTTTGTTCACAGTTCCAAATGTCATCAAAAGAATTGAGACCTTGATGGCGTAGAATATCTTGCCATTCTTTGGCTATGTAGGTTTTCATGTCGTTGCCTTTTCCTTGCAAATTTTAGTTAGGAGCTTTTTATCTTTTTGCGTAAGCGTTTTGAGCTGCCTATAGGCCAAATAGAGCCGTAATCTATCGCTGCGCGATAAATAACGACGTGCATTTTTATCAAAGTCGCGTAAATCCCGCCACCATCCTGTTGCATATTGAATCCCAAAATGCCGTTGTCCTATAGGACAATCTATTAGGTATACCCGCATTGCATCATCCCACTTTACCAGAAGATTACGCCATTTAAAATCTTTATGAATAAATCGGCCAGCGTGTAATTGCCTTAAATAATCCGCCAGTTTTAATAGCACGGATAAGCGCCTAAAAGGTTCTAGATACCATCGTGGATCTTCTCTGGCAATATGGGCTAAATCCTGGCTACCGCTGATTTCACGCTGCACCAAAAAGCCACCCCCATACTGTATGCGACGACTAGATTCCCCATAAACAAGTAATTCTGGAATAGGCAAATTCTTTTGTTTAAAATACTGTAAATTCTCCCATTCACCGCGTGCCCGACTTCTTGCACAATACTGGCGTAGATAACGACCGCGCTTATGATAAATTTTAATATAATAATTTTGCCCCGATGGCATTGCCAAGTACCACATGCGATTGTAAGGCCCTTCGGAGACTATTGTCGCTTTAGCTGTAAGTGCATAAATCGCTTCAGAAGTCGCAAAGCATTGCCTTTCTTCTTTGCTTAAAACCGCTTCTTCAAAATAGAGTTGAACCATTACCCAACCCCCTTACGCAATGCCCTTTGTTGTAGTTTGTGGGCTTTGTATGCAACACGCCGCCATAATGATTTATGCAAGCGATAGGCTTTTCCGCCCGTATAGCAATGAATAAAATAAAGTACATCGCGCATATTTACGCCATACTCGAATGCCGAGTAATATAACGCGCTCAGATCTTTAATACGCCAACGTCCGGAAAATCTTTTGTACTGCATACGATGTAAATCGATCAGATAATATTTATCCTCTTCATCCAATGCTTTTAAAAAGTGGCATAAATAGAGGTCGCGATGAAACCATCGCTCATCGTGTATGATTTTAACATAGTTCGCCAAGTGGCGTATTAGATCGTTTCTTTCTTTTCTAGAAGGAGGATGCTCTTTCCACGTCAAACAATAGGTTTCCAAGCTTTCGGCTTTCATTAATTCCCGCGTCAACAAAAATGACTGCCGCTTGAAAGAAAGAGCCCCACGTTCAGCAAATGCCACCGCATCCAATGTCGCGAGTTTTAATGATTTCAATTTAGCAATAGCATGCCATTCCGTGCGGGCACTGACTATAGGCGCGCGCAATGACAACCAGTTTTTTAGCCATTCGTTAAAACCAACACCACTATGTAATTTAGCATAGAATCCTTCGCCTTCATACTCAAAGCGCAATGTTTTACGACCTTCTTTATGCCGCACTACCTTGCCTTCTAATTGCATGATGCGGTTAAACACCTCAGGTTCGCAGCCATACTCCGCCATCGCAGCATTCGTTCCGAAAGGTTTTAATAATGGAGGTTGATTTAAATAGTCTAGTAAAAAATCTCCAAACCCTTCCCCCAAACTTTGATCCCTTTGTAAGGCATGGATTTGTATGTTGGTCTTTGTCTGTTCGCAGGTTTCATGGCTTAGCCAATGCAAACGGCACGCCTGTGTACGATAATTTGTTTTGATAGCGCGTAATACGGTTAAACTGGGCGAAACCACCTGACAATGGCTTGCCATGGATAAAATGCTTTTTTCAAATTGTAAGCGTTGCTGATACCGTGGCATAGCGCGTCGTATACCTTCCACCAATTCAGCAACACAAGGCTCTTTGGCATAATAAATATCCAAACCCGGAATAGCATTAAAGCCAATGATACAATCGTATTCCTGTTTAATGCGCGCTTCATGTACGCATCGCGCTAAATGCGCATATTGCCTAAATAAAGGCACGCCTTGTTTTTTTACGCTATGCACTATTGCCGCAGCAGGTTTGTCACCGCGCCATTCTAAAGTGTAAATATCGACGCTATGACCTGCCGCCAAACATTTATGGACAGTCGTTAAAAAATCATGCTGAAAATCTTCTCGAGAATCATAGCTGAAAATGACAAAACACAAACGTTGTTTCAAGATGGTCTCTCCTGTAATAGTGACTGCAGCGATTGCATCACCTGTTTTGCGCTTAAACTATAATAACAAGGCGGTGTTTCAGTGGCCCTTACCCAACGACACTGCGAAAGCAAGCAAGGCGCACAGTGGTATTGTACGCTTAACTGTTGTTGATTATGACCGCGGGTTCCTGTTTTCTGCGCATTCGTTGCGCCATATAAAGAAAGGGTTGGCACCGATAAAGCCGCTGCTAAATGACCCAATCCCGTATCCACAGCAAGCACAGCCCGAGCATTGATAAGCTCTAACGCAATAGACTGCAAATTAAGTGCAGGCAATACCTGCCCATGACACGCCTTGGCAATCACTTCGGCACGTTCTTTTTCAATGGCATTACCCCAAGGTAAACGAACTTGATAACCCGCTTCATTGAGCTGTTGTCCTAGGGCTTGCCAATGCGGCAATGGCCATAATTTAGTGACCCAGGTGGTCCCATGTAGAAATATAATATAAGGGGAAACTTGTTCTGATCTATACGGCTTAAAAAAATCCTGAAAACCATAATCCGGTTCAGTCTTAGGCAAAGGATAATCTAAAGCTTTGGCAAACAATTGCCTCAGACGATCTATGGCATGCAGATCCCATGCTATAACATGGCGATGATGATACAAGCATGGCGCAAGCCAGTCACGCGAGGAACCCATCGCCAAACCGTGTCTTTTGCCTTTGGCTAAAAAAGCCATTAATGCGCTTTTTAATAAGCCTTGAGCATCAAGGATGATATCGTACTCGTTTTGCCGTAGTTGTCTATACAGCGCTTTCCAATGGCCTTGCCTAAAGGATTGCCACGGTGTTTTTCGCCATTTTCGAAATTCTATTTCTATAATGCGTTTAACACCGCACTGCCATCGCAGTGGCTCGCTGAAATTTTTTTCCACTAACCAATCGACTTCCAAATCGGGATAAACACAAAGAGCATCGGTTAATGCTGGTAAAGTGTGTATCACATCACCCAAGGAAGAGGTTTTGACAATCAATATTTTCATAGTACCTCCGCCATGAGTTTTTGCAAAGACTGCAATACATGGGATGGTGTAATTTGTTTTAAACAATTTAAATGGCCCAAAGGACATTCACGTTTAAAACAGGGTCTACACGGTAACGATAATTCTACGATTGCAACGTGGTCACTTAACGGCGGTGTAAATGCCGTTGAAGACGAGCCGTAAATGGCCACCATGGGTTTATCCAAGGCTGCAGCAACATGCATCAAGCCAGAATCGTTGGTCACCACCGCACTCACGGTGGATAACAAATCCACGGCCTGGTTTAAATCGGTGCGCCCGCATACATTATGGCAGGCCATAGGCGCGACTTTGATAATTTCATCCGCCAGTATCTCGTCTTTTTTAGACCCCATCAACCACACGGCGTAACCTAAGTCATGCAATTGCAGGGCTAATTCACCGTAATATTGTGTAGGCCATCGTTTAGCGGGGCCATATTCCGCACCCGGACAGAAAGCTACTACAGGCTTATCGCCGCTTAAACCCAGTTGTTGTTTTAATTGTGCGGCTACAGTGGCATCACCCACTAAACTAGGATAGGGATAAGGTTTGGATAAAACCGCGTTTTTTTTCAAGCCCAAGGCCATGAAGCGTTCGATCATCAGTGGATATTTTTGTTTATCTAAAACGCGTATATCGTTTAATAAGCCAAAACGCATTTCGCCCTTAAAACCCCGACGCTTTGCAATGCCTGCTACCCAAGGAATAAGGGCTGATTTCCATGAATTGGGTAAAACAATAGCCATATCGTATTGTTCGCTGCGCAAGGCGCGGCCTATACGCCAACGATCTTTGAGTCCTAATACACCATGACCTAGGGGTAAAATATGGGCATGGCTGATTTCTGGCATTTTTTGCGCCACAGCCGCAGTCCAGGCCGGTGCTAAAATATGCAGCGACGCCATAGGATAGTGCCCCTTGAGTAATTTAAACAAGGTTTGGGCCATCACCATGTCACCAACCCAAGCTGGCGCGATTATCAATATTTTTTTCATGTAAATCAATCGGTTATAATTTAGCGCGCCTGTTTAGAGCCACGCTTTGGAGTATTCTAAACCTGTTCAAAATAAGAGCTTCATTGTATCACTGTTGTCTTGCTAATGAAATAGGGCTAACACACAGCAATTAAGCCCTAAAAACGATTTTTCCATTCTCGTATGGCCGAAAACACCTGTACTCCTTCGCTTAAGGACGTCCCTATTTGACTTTGCGCCGCAGTAATAACCGTTCCTACATCTGTGCGTAAAAATGGATTGATTTTTTTCTCAAGTGCTAAGGTTGTAGGCACGCTGGGTTTTCCCTGAAGACACTGCACAAAGGCCACTTGACGCGTTATAGCTTCATTTTTAGGTTCCAGGTATTTCGCAAATTCTAAGTTTTTTAAGGTATATTCATGTGCACAATAAATCCTTGTCTCATCGGGTAAGCTTGCTAGAATCTGCAACGATTCCACCATTTGCTGCATCGTTCCTTCAAAAACACGCCCACAACCGGCTGAAAATAGAGTATCACCGCAAAAAAGTAACTGTTCTGTTGCACAATAATAAGCGATATGTTCTAAAGTGTGTCCTGGAATCCAGCGTACTTCAAAAGATAAATTACATTCGGGTAAAACTATTGTTTGTTTATCTGTCACTACATGAGTTGCCAAAATATTGCTGTGCTTAGGACCATATACTGGAACGCTGTATTTTGCCTGTAATTCAGCAACGCCACCACAATGATCCTCATGATGGTGTGTGATCAATATTCCACACAGATTTAAATTGTGTTTAGCAATATAATCTATAACAGGCTTAGCATCTCCAGGATCGACTATCCACAGGCTTTTATTCGCCTTATTCACGATAGCCCAGATGTAGTTGTCTGTGAATGCTTTGATGGGTTCAATGTTCACAGGAACCTCCGGAAATATTTTCATCCTTTTTCATTCAACTACCTTCCAGTTCTGGTACCTATCCCTGGACCATTGATGGTATTTCATCAACTCCAAATTAATTGATTCCAGATCAAATCGCTCACAGTCATAATCTCCCCCAGACCATTCCATATAACGGTCATGTTCTTGATGATTTTTGTCCTTTAGGACTTTACACAATTCAAAATACCCAGGTATACCCCCCACATCTTCAGGTGGGCACGCCCTTTCGCCTTCAACACAGGCTAGCTCAATCTCTAGTTCAGCGCTATAATAGCGGCTATCCTCAAGAAGAAGTTCGTGTTCCCATCCATCACCAAAATCATACAGATAATGGAAAGTACGCCCTTTTTGTTTGATGAGATCGCCAATACGGTATTTCCCGCATATCAGTTCCTTTTCTTTTGGTTCCGAATATTCTGTATAGCGTTTATCCCCGAACCTGAACTCATAAAGGTGGCTGTCAGTCCAACCCATAACAATTTGAATAACATCGTGCAGCCGGTCCAGCGTAATGCTAGCAGGAACGACAAAGCGTCGCCAAATTGCCGGTTCAAGATCATTCAATTGTATTCTCATCAAATAAAATCGTTCGTTCATTTTTTCACCTCATATGTTCGTAATCGTTCGTTTTTAGGGTAAGTACCGAGTCCTCGTTTCAAAATTAAGACCAGAGCCTATGGTGGATCAGGCGGGGGCAAGATCGCCCCTAACTGAGTAACCATGTGTTTGAATTCCGGAACGCCAATAGGATTTAATCCCGATTCTCCCCCATTATATATTTTGCCTCCAGACAAACGGTCATGGACTGTCTTTAGTGTTTGAAGTTCCCCAGGCGATAGATTTTTACTATTCTCTAATTTACCCCAGTCAATTCTATTTTTTTTAGTTGAGTATTTTGTTGGAACACACCCCTTTAAAATAATTTCATCATAAATGCATTCTACTGCCTTACGTAATAAAGTTGCAACTGCCAGTCTTCTCCAATATGAACTGAGTCTGAACCGGTACTCGTGATTCCAACAAGAAATGGGTCTGAGCGGCGTCGGGTTGCATAAAATATGCGCATTCCTCATACTAAG
>VFJV01000149.1 GCA_009885895.1 Gammaproteobacteria bacterium | reverse complement strand
CGTATTTGCATTATTATTGAAAAAAAAGGGGGAATCCAAGCCCATAGCCTGGGAAATTGGCGTGCGTTTGGCGCAAAATAGTGAGTTTTCCTTATTATTAGCCTATTTGGCGCGTAGCAGTGGCTTTATTTCCAGGGAGGCGTCGAACTTAATACAAAGCGCAACTATTTTAACCTTCTTAGTCGCTTCTTATTGGGTGGTATTAAAATATCTATCGCCATTGGCTTTTAGTACTAAACTAAGGCGAGATTAAGGCGGCTGTTTTCATGTTCGAAAATGGGTTATGGAGTTGTTTTCGGCGAATAAATTTATCTTAGGTCTATTTATGTTTTTAATACTGCATTTGATGTACACCTCCGGATTTTTTACTATTGTAAGTCTCTAGTTTTTATTCTATGATGCTGCCCTGGTTTTTGTAAATAGATCTTCTTTCTTTATTCAGGGTTACTTTGTTTCTGCGGATATTAATAACCATGAAACGTGAAAACACTGCAGGAGCCATGAAGGCAAAAGTAATTTTCTCGAAACCAAGATCTTTGTTTGAAAAAATTATTTTTAGCGAAGTTAAATAAGATTTCTTTAAGGAAACATGTATGCACAGTCTATTGTCACTTATTCCATTTGATCAAAGTTTCTGTTTAACAAGCCGTTTCGAAAAAATAAATTTGCTGCGCGTATGTGTGAGTATACTAAATGAGTCAAACAAGGCATTACTTAATTTTAAGAATTTTGCACTTGAGAATTTTGATCCTCAAGTGGGCGATACCTCCTGTCAAGCGAGGGCATTTAACATTGCTTGGTTGAGAAAAAAATTTAATCACTCAGCTGTTACGAGAAATAAGGTAGAAAATGAATTTAAGTACATTGCCATTATAAAAAACAGTATTGAGGGGGAGAGAAAAAGGTTCTGCGAGCTTCACTTATCGACCGACCGTTATATAAAAGAATTGGACTGCAGGGAAGGTATACTTTCATTTTTAGACAGCTTGGTTGTTACAGTTTCAGCAGATACGTTGCTTCTGATTACATCTCATTTTCTATCTATTTGTACCCTAAAAAATAATTTGGGGTATTTGTCGGAAGTATCTTATGAGGAGTTCGCTTCTTTATTTTTTATAACAAAAACTTTATCTAAACGTTTCATAAGGCATTATCAGAAAATGCTTTCATTATTAACATGCGATTTGTTCTCTGAAATAGCGTCAAAAATATGGGACGACACGCCACATAAGGAGCTAATTAGAGGGTTAATGCGAGTTGGTGATAATAAAATCTCCTGTTTTCCTTGTTTTTTAGGGATGAAACTATTGCTTTTAGAAAATGTGGAGCGTATGATCCCGATAAATATGAAAGTAGTCCGATACGTTTCTGACTTTAAAAAGCCTCATGATGAAGTTATGCTCGTTTGGAGGCCAAGCAAAGAAACAAAGAGTTACGTTGCTTCAGAAATAAACTCCAAAGTGCAATCTAATGATTATTCTGTGCTTATTGATGGGTATTGTATTTACAGGAACGAAACTGAACTTGAAAACATAGATTCATACAAGAAAAGTATAATAAACACAGGGCTTTACAATATTGTTCTTGCAAATGTAGCTGCCCACCCACAATTTAGTGGTACTAGTTTAAATGCATTTAAGGCGGATCCATACAGTAATTTATCTTTTCAGTTAACCGATGAGCAATCTAAAATTATCGCCTCTTTTAGACAGGAGTTATTTAGTTTTAGGTCTAAAGCTTCTTTAATTGGTTGCACAAAGGACAATCCAGTGCTTTTTTTCTTAGGTCATGTTAAAATCCGATCTGAAATAGAATAGCCGGATCAAATAGTCATTTAATTACGGAGGAGATCTTAAATATGAACGATAAAAGGCAAAAAGATGCAGATCAGTGTCTAGCTAATATTTTAGCTGCTATGCCAGAGCATATATACTGGAAGGACAAAAATGGCGTTATTCTTGGGTGTAATAATGAACAGGCAAAATCTGCCGGATTAAGTATTTTTGAAATCATTGGTAAAACAGATTATGAAATGCCGTGGAAAGATCGCGCTGATGCACTTCGTGTCATCGATCAAGAAGTAATGACTTCCAGGAAAACGGTTTTAGTTGAAGAAATTTCTAAGCTTTCGGATGGTGAAGAAAGGATTTTTTTATCAAGAAAGGTTCCACTTTATGATTATGAACATATTGAAGTGATTGGTGTTGCTGGTATATCTATCGATATTACTGAGCGCAAAGCCATGGAAGAAGAGTTAAGGAAAGCCAAAGAACGCGCCGAGGCCGCCAATCGGGCTAAAACCGAATTCGTACAAAACATGCAACACGATATACGCACGCCTTGTGCGGGTCTTTGGGGTGTGTTGGACATTATAGCCCAAACAGAGCCGAATGCCGAAAGACGAGAAACCTTAGACATGGCGGTTGCCGCCAGCAAAAGGTTGTTGGACTTGTGCAACGATGCGG
>VFJV01000082.1 GCA_009885895.1 Gammaproteobacteria bacterium | reverse complement strand
GGGCTTTGTCTGGCTCAACGACGCGAAAATAAACCACGGCATTCACCTTCACCGACACGTTATCGCGGGAAATGACGTCTTGGCTAGGCACATCCATGACGACGGTACGCAAGCCTATTTTCACCATGCGTTGTACAATGGGGATTAAGATAATCAATCCAGGCCCTTTGACTTTCCAAAAGCGGCCTAGCATGAAGATAACGCCGCGCTCGTATTCCATTAGCACATTGAACATGGAAAATAGCAGTATGGCCACAAAGGCAATGATGATTCCGTAATACACAGCGTATACTCCTGGTTGAAAATGAATGAGTCTGCCATTAGGATGGGGCAGGGATGAGTAGAGTATATACCTATTACACCTTAAGATGCGAATCTGTCTGTCGTCGCTAAAACCGCTACTTTTGTTCAAAAATTAAACCTAACAACTTTACAAGATAAGCCCTGGTGTGCATAATGAGGGCTTAAAAAAGGGTTGCAAGAGCAGTATGCGTTCTTATTATACGAGGAAAATAAAATACATTGGGCGCTAGGCCGCTTTGAACCTCTCAACCTGAAAAAGGAACCCTAAATTATGGAGCAGACTTTTAGCCGCAACGTGCTTTTCAAACAAGGGCCGCGCTTTCTGTGGTTTTTCATTTTGGCGTATTCTATGGCTTTGGTTATGGCCAATGTTTTTGATGCCAGGCTTATTCAAATTTTTGGCTTAACCTTACCCCCTGGGGCTTTAATTTTCCCCTTTACCTTTTTAATTTCCGATCTCATCACCGAAGTCTACGGTTATAAACATGCACGTCGAGCGATTTGGGCGGCCTTCTTATTTAATTTAATTTTCTTGGCTTTTGGGCAATTAATTTCTCATCTGCCTAGCCCTGTTTTTAACCTAGAGAATAATGCCGCTTTCAATAAATTATTAACCTTGAATACAGCCGTGCTTTTAGCCTCTTTTTGCAGCTATCTTATTTCAGAACCCTTGAATGCTTACACTTTGGCCAAGCTTAAAATAAAGTATTCAGGCGAATATATGGGTTTAAGGTTTGTGGCTTCAACCGTTGTGGCGTGCGGCATGGACAGCCTTATTTTTATTCCTATCGCCTTTGGTCGATTTTTGCCTGTACAGACCTTATTGCATTTGATCCTGAATATTTTTCTCGTTAAAGTCAGCATTGAACTCTTAGGATTGCCTCTGTCTATTCGGTTGGCTAGATGGCTAAAACAGAAAGAGCAAATCGACATCTACGATGTGAATACCAATTTTAATCCAGTGGGTTTAGAGGTAGAATACAATCCTAGCAATAACCATTTCAAACCCAAAGCAAGTAACCAGGATATTTCATGAAAAAAGCCGTTGTTTTATTATCCGGAGGATTAGATTCCACCACCTGTTTGGCTTTGGCAAAAGATCAGGGCTATGCGTGTTATGCCTTAAGTTTTTCGTATGGACAAAAGCATAACGCGGAACTTTTCGCCGCAAAAAACATCGCTCGTCATTTTGCTGCGACTCAACATGAAGTCATTGATTTAAATTTGGGGCGATTAGGCGGCTCTGCATTGACCGATCCTAGCATTGCCATTCCCGATCACGGCGCGCAAGAGGGCATTCCCCTTACCTATGTGCCTGCGCGAAACACCATTTTTTTGTCGATTGCCTTAGGTTGGGCGGAAATAGTGCAAGCAGAAAAGATTTTCATTGGCATCAGTGCGGTGGATTATTCCGGCTATCCCGATTGCAGGCCTGAATATTTAGCGGCCTTTCAAAGAATGGCGACTTTGGCGACTAAAACAGGTGTAGAAGAAAAACCCATTCATATTGAAGCTCCGCTCATTCATTTGAGTAAAGCCGAAACCTTAATGCTAGGCGTATCCTTAGGCGTAGATTACAGTCTAACGGTTTCCTGTTATAGGGCGAATGTAGAGGGCCTAGCCTGCGGTTGTTGCGACAGTTGTAAATTAAGACGGCGTGGTTTTGAAGACGCCGCGGTAGACGATCCTACGCGTTATGCGGTGCAGTGATACAACGAAAGTATAAACTGAATACTCAAAAATGCTTGACAACGCGTTCAAAAAGGATAATCATAGGCATGAGTAATTTAAAACGGGAAGTGACAGCCGGATTGCTTTAAAGAAAACGGCTTATCACTACACTATGGGGCGCAATCTTGTACTAGATATAATCTTAATATAAGAAAGCGCAGCCTGCACGGTGACGAAAACACCCTACAGGCCACTCACCATAACAACCTTATCAGAGGATGTCAGGCTAATGAAAAGTTTAACTCAAGATCACGGCTACGCACAAGTAGATTGCGTTTTTTTAAAACACGCGTCTATTCACTTTGTCTGCATAT
>VFJV01000091.1 GCA_009885895.1 Gammaproteobacteria bacterium | reverse complement strand
CTACGAATCCTTGAATAAAAAAAAGGACCGTATTGGTCCTGTAGATTGATTCAATTGCTCAGAATCGTCATTGCTTCGTGCAAATGAAAACAAGTTTTGGCGGAAAGCGTATAGTGGATTGGCTATCTGGCGATCAATTGCCACGGATATGTTAGAAATTAACTTTAATCTCGAATCCATTCATATATTCAGAGCAGTTTATCTTTAAGGGCTTATGTTGAAGATGCCTTGTGCAAACGATCAGTGATATCTAACCATTCATTATGAAAAGGTGGCTTTTCAACAAAAATTTTATTCACCTGAGTAGCGTCTATAGTATGGAGCGTTGCGTATAAATTCCGTGCATATTCTGATTTGTTTCTCGACATTCTATAGTAGGTAGCGTTTTTGGTTTCTATTATATCGGAATGGTGCATTATGGCAACATTCTTTTCTTGTGGCAAGCGCCGTCTTATCTCCTCCATAGAAATTAAAAATAATGGTTTTTCGGGTTGATAATGTACCGCCATATTCCCAGGTACTTTTTGTTGATGTGCTAATGGTTCCTGAATATTGATATTGATCACAGGCTCTATCATCAATCGGGTAATGGCCCCTGGCCTTAGAATAACCGGAACGGCACTTGTCATGTCAATGATAGTTGATTCAAGGCCAATGCGACACCTGCCATCGTCTATTATCGCCGCTATTTTTCCAGATAGAGCTTTTAGCACATGTTCCGGTTTTGTTGGGCTTGTTCTTTTATATGCATTAGCAGATGGGGCGGCTACAGCTGTGCCCAGTTTTTCTATCACTCTAAGTGCTATAGAATGTTTGTGTATACGCAATGCGATTGTTTCTAAACCGCCTGTTATAAGGTCGCTTACATTTTTCCTTTTCTGGAGTATCATAGTCAAAGGGCCTGGCCAGAAATAATGAGCAAGCCTTATCGCAGCGTCAGGAATTTCTTCAACCCATTCTTGTATTTTGTTAAAAGAATCAAGGTGAACAATCAGCGGATGGTCTGAAGGCCTTCCTTTGGCAGAAAAAATTTTACTGACGGCTTCCTCATTTGTAGCATCAGCAGCAAGCCCATAAACTGTCTCAGTAGGCAAGGCTATGAGCTCTGCATTTTTTAAAAAATTAACCGCTTCGTCTATCTGATTTTGTTTTAATATTTTTGTTTTCATTGCTTATTTGATTAGGGGTTACAATATTGACAATTTCCTGGTTCTGCTTGCTCTAAGCCATGAGATGGCTTATGGGTTTCCTCATAACTGCACTTGGTGCAGCCATGGACTTCATGCTTGATTAGCTTAGTTTCTGTACCACATCCACTGCAAGTCAATCCAGTCTCTACACGCACCTTGCCCCAACCTGGGGTATCACACTTTGTACAATGTGTAGACTTAGCATGTTTAGTCGTCAATATGATACAACTTCCAGAATAAGCGGAGTGCGGTTTCAATGTGTGTTGCTCCATGTTAAATCTCTACTCAATAAATAGTTTTTCCTGTTCTCTGGTTCAATGCAGACCAGTTGTACCCAGCCATTACCAAAGAGTTTTTGTAAGACCGGTTGCAAATTGATAATAGAATCCAGCATTTTACGCGGCGCATACACCACCGTCATCAGTCTCTGTAGATCATGATAGACTTCAGTATCCCTGCTATAAACAGATTGTAGCGGCAAACCAGTCATCAGATCGCTAGCATTTCCCTGCATCACACCGATTTTCCCCGTGATATTTTGCGTGATTTTACTGCCACTGCCATAAGCAACATTATCCAGTGTAGAAAAAAGATATTGTGTGTTTATCCACTGCACAACCAGCATAGCTATCCGATGCACACATTTCCAAGGCCCCAGCGAGCAAAGAATCATCAATTATAATATAATGGTTGCTTATTACTTTGCATGGAGAAATAGAAATGTTTTTGGAGCTGCCGCGATCGGGGGAAAATCTTAGCAATTTTTCAATAGGGGAATTGGGAGATTTAAGATTATCAAAAGTAGGTGCTTTATTATTAAAGCGATTATCTGAAAAATTAACAGTCTGT
>VFJV01000055.1 GCA_009885895.1 Gammaproteobacteria bacterium | reverse complement strand
TTTTTTTGAGATTTCGTTCTCTGTGACAATATTTTGCTTTTTTCTTGCCCCATTTTTTTTAACTGAATCTCATCCCTTGAAATAATGCAAAATATTAGCACTTTTCACCTGAATTTTTTTTGTGCGAATGTATATTGAAATTCCTAATGATCAAGTTTATCGATATATTAGATGGTGATGGTGTTGCTCAAGGAATAGGCCGTAAAGCTATAGGCAAATATGCGGAAAAGGAGGCTAACCACGATGCATCAGCAAAAGCGCCTCTTAAGATAGCCAAGCTACCGATGATGTTCCAGCTACATACGCAGTTGGGTTTATTTGATGGCGAATATCTTCGAACATGGGTAGCGGAATTAATTTCAAAACGTATTCGTTATATCACAAAAGATGAGTCTGATGGAGAAAATCTGACCTTTGGCATGCTTTCAGAGCTCAGCAAAAAGCACCCCTGCTTACGACAGCTTTATGTGGTGGGCGTTAACCTAAGCGTATCACAAGCCGTTACTTTTTCCGCTGATGGGCCCTGCTCTAACGTGATTATTGCGGATGCCATACGCATCAGCATGTCTATTCCGGGAGTATTTCAGCCCCATAGCGTGCATCGCAACATTGGCGGTGAACGCAAACCCGATAATACGGGTCATATGTGGGTAGACGGGGGCTGGTTTCTTAACTACCCCATTGAGATTTTTGATGAAATTGAGCCCCCACAGCATACATTAGGCTTTAATTTAGTGACTGATGAGGTGCAACATTGTTTGGCCGGTTTAAGCGATGCTCCGGAGGCGAAAACTGACAATGTCATGCAATACTCCTTAGCCTTATTCAAAAGCACGCTTCACCAACAGCAAACAAACTTTCTCTTAAGCTTGAAAAATAAACCCCGAACTATCCCGATTAATTCTATGGGCGTTAATACATTGGCTTTTAACTTAAGTCTCGAGCAGCAAGCGCTGCTGATTAACTCTGGTAAAAATGCTACGGCTTCTTTTTTTGGCATCGCGGTGCCGCCACCCATGGTTCAGCAAGCCCCCATGGCTGCATCCCCGCAGCAATCCGACCCACAAGCACAAGCACCAGAATCATTAATTGAAGCCCCTGAGGCAACAACAAGTCCCCGCAACCCGAAATCTAAACAATCTAACAGGAGTAAGGTGAATATGAGCGCTAATGAAACCAATCTTTCCAGTAATCCTCAGACATTTCACAGCAGGGCCGAAAGCAGAGATGTCCGGCAACCGGAATACGTAATGGTCAATATTTGGACCGCCAGGAGCGACGTCATTCCCGGCCACAATTGCGGACATGTCTCTATTCAAATGCCAGGAGGGCCCTATATCAGTCTTTGGCCTAGAGGCAACTTTCAAGAAACGGAAAGCGACTTACCGATAACTAAGCAAGCAGTAGGTGCCGTGGCGCCCCGCCCTGGGCGCGCGAATCCTTTTCTCTCCCGACCAGCTCACTACGTACAGACCTATGATGCAGATTGTTTTCTGGAGGGTTTATCAGAAAGGCATACAAAACCTTATCAAAAAGGCCTGCCACGCCAGGAAGGTTATAGTTTAGCTGTTCGAACGGAAGAAGATGCTGATTATCGAAAGGCAAAGGAAGGAGAGGAGAGCAATCCGAGCTTGGAAAAAATCTGGATTAAACCCATTGAAGCAAATGTGCGCTTTGCTTTTTACAAGCTGGATGTTGGGCGTATTCGTAATGAATTCGCCAGATTAAAAGACTCTGTGGTTGGCGGCTGGTCAATGGCGGGCAGCAATATATTTTCTCAGACCTTTTCAGACGAGACAAGCGAAAGCTGCGCTTCTCTCGCCTATCGCCTTCTTTCAGAGGGCGGGTTTAAGTTCACTTCTTCTGGCTCAGGATTTTCGAGCAGCAGCAGTCCCTTCTCAAGCGTGAGCACCCCTGGTGACATGGCAAAAGCGGTCATAGAGGCCAAGCAAAAAGAACAAGAAAGGCATCCTGATACAGCGACTCTTGTCGTTCCAGGAGAGTCTGATTTGCAAGAGCTGGCTCAAATTCTTTCTCAATCTCGGCCCTGCGCTCTTATGTAAGCCCCCCGCCTGGGCAATCAAACCGCACCAAAAGGAAATTGGTGCGGTTTCGCGAGCCGGATTGTCTTATTTGCGTGGTGCTGGGCTTGACCTGACGTCTTGGATAGGGTTCATAATCGCTGCCAACACCTTTTCTTTTAACTCGGAGTTTTCTGGGCTGTCACTTAAGCGACTCAAGTCTATCGTGTCTGGAAGCCTCCCCTCTTGCAGATTCTCATTTTTGTCAAGAAATACATAGTCGCGGGTCCGTTCGTCAATGTAAATCTTGCCTTTTATCGCTCCGGCATATGGATCACCCACGCTGCCGGGTAAGGAGGCAAGTTTACTATTGAGCGACAATTATCTTTGCCGGTCAGCGACAATTAAGATTGCCGGTTAGGGGGTATTGCCGTATCCTACTCTGTACTATTAAAAAACAGAAGGAAAGAGGCA
>VFJV01000147.1 GCA_009885895.1 Gammaproteobacteria bacterium | reverse complement strand
TTGAGTATTGGAATATACTGCATAACCATTACCGGCACCGCACAGCTAGCCGGCAAAGCGGCGGACTCTGTCTGAGACGAGGCGGACTGTATGGCTTGTATGGGATGATTCTTCATCCCATACTTATACCGTGTTTTTTACGGCGTGTCTCGCGTTTTTAGCTACTTTATTGAAAATAATTGCATTATCTTACTGCTCAGAGGCTGGGGTTAGACGAATATTTACAAAAACTATCTCCTTTAAAATGAAAATATATCAGCTCTCTGGGGCGAGATGGAGAAAGGCAATAACCTACACATGCTCTCTAGTAGCGGAAAATTGGATCTGCGGCCAGCGCTCTATGGTTAGGGACAAATTGACTGAAGACGGCGCTAAATAGGTTAAGTTATCGGCGCCATCTAAAGCCAAATTCAGATGCCCTTTTTCTTTGAATTGTTGTAAGATTTTTTCATCGTTACACTGCACCCAGCGTGCTGTGTAAACGGTAATGGGCTCGTAACTGCAATCCACATTGTATTCATGTTTTAGCCTATATGCCACCACATCAAATTGCAAAATCCCCACCGCGCCTAAGATCAGATCGTTCGTATGCAAAGGCCTAAATATTTGGGTAGCCCCTTCTTCCGACAATTGCAACAAGCCTTTTTGCAACGCTTTCATTTTCAAAGGATCGCGCAAACGCACGCGCTTAAACAATTCCGGCGCGAAATAAGGAATGCCCGTAAATTGTAAAACTTCGCTGCTAGTGAACGTATCGCCTATTTGAATAGTGCCATGATTATAAATACCGATGATATCGCCTGCATAAGCCGTGTCAGCTTGGCTGCGCTCGCCCGCCATAAAGGTTAAGGCATTACGTAAGGGCATCATTTTTTGCGTGCGCGCTTGATATACTTTCATGCCATTTTCGTATTGACCCGAACAAATGCGCAAAAAAGCAATGCGATCGCGATGTTGCGGGTCCATATTGGCTTGAATTTTAAATACAAAGCCCGAAAAGCTTTCCTCGTCAGCGGCAACCAAGCGCGTCGTCGTTTCGCGCCATTGCGGCGGCGGCGCCCACTCTACAAACGCATCTAATAATTGCTGTATCCCAAAATTGTTGATCCCCGAACCGAAAAACACCGGCGTTTGTTTGCCTTTTAAATAGGCTTCTTTGTCAAAGGCATGACTCGCGCCTTGTACTAAATTCATTTCTTCCCTAAAACGCGCCGCATCCTGCTGCCCTATGGTTTCATCCAATAAGACACTGTCTAAACCATCGACTATGGCCATGTCTTGAATGCGATCGCCTTTGGTGCTTTGGTATAAATAAATTTTGTCTTCTAATAAATGGTAAATCCCACGAAAGGCACGACCCATGCCTATAGGCCAAGTGATAGGCGCACATTCAATTTTCAAGGTTTGCTCAATTTCGTCTAATAAGGCAATCGGCTCTAGGCATTCTCTATCGAGCTTGTTGATAAAAGTAACAATAGGGGTTTGTCGCAATCTACAAATTTCTAGTAACTTCACCGTGCGCTCTTCCACGCCCTTCGCGCCATCAATGACCATAAACGCTGAATCGACTGCCGTTAGAGTACGGTACGTGTCTTCAGAAAAATCTTCATGCCCCGGTGTATCCAATAGATTAATGATAGCGTCTTTATACGGAAATTGCATCACTGAGGAGGTAACCGAAATACCGCGCTCTTGTTCCAGCTTCATCCAATCGGAAGTGGCATGGCGCGTGGCCTTTCGCCCCTTAACCGTACCCGCTAATTGAATCGCCCCCCCGAATAATAATAATTTTTCGGTTAATGTGGTTTTACCCGCATCCGGGTGAGAAATGATGGCAAAGGTTTTACGCTTTTTAATCTGATCTTGTAATAGTGTCATTATTATAACTTTTTCTCCACATTATGTTCTACCCT
>VFJV01000103.1 GCA_009885895.1 Gammaproteobacteria bacterium | reverse complement strand
GCGTAGCCTTATTGGCATAATTTTTATTCTGTTTTAAGTGATTTCCGATCTCCTCCCATGTTTGGCCTGGGCTTCCTTGATACTTCAAAGCGCCTTTTTCTTTTTCATAACTGAAATCTTCTTCCTTATACTTCTGAGGATCAAGGCTGCATGCCACTTGCGCCATCAACATCGAAGAACCCGCTTTAACGCCTTCGTCCGTTGATCGAGAATCCACCCACATATCATTACCGATAAAAGAAAGCAAATCAGCGGCAACGATAGTCGCTAAATGCAAGCCTTCTGGGTTAGGGTCAGGCAAAGCCAACTGCTTGATCGCATCCTGATTTATTCGGCTGGCAACGCACTGAAACCCAGTGTTACCAAAGATCTTGCTTTCGCTAAAATTCTCTGGCAACCCCAAATCATCATAGGTGTCTAGGTAAACTTTAGCAATCCCGCCTAACTGATTATAATTCTCTTGCAACAAGGTTTGCAATGCCTCATAAAGATTGCCCCGTATAGTCCCGCCAAAATCACCGGCAAACATCCCACAACCTAGACCTGGGATGGTTAAAAACAATTTTGTGCTTTTAGCTTCAGCCTGCTTACTCATTTCTATAAGGGTAGGTAAAAGACGCTCTTTCATCACTGCGTTATATTTTTCTTGATCTATAGTCCCGTTTTCTGCAGTAACCTCGCTCAAGTCAGGACACCCTCCCTGAAGAAGAGGGGCTGAAACAAAACCCATCATGCAGTCTATGGGGGCAGAATGCCTCTTAAAGCTTCGATAATGCCCGCCATCATTATAGACCTTAGTTGAAATAATCGTACCTACTGCCGCAAGTATTCGCAATTCTGTATCGTTATAACCATTCTTCCTGGCAGCATCTTTACTGGTTAATATAGTTTCAGCATAGGCCTTAGGCTGTTTAGTGTTAATAATACACTGTAAAAACGCGTCCTCTGTCATCACGTCTAGTTTTACGCCTGCCTTTTTTAGTTCAGCTCTCAGTCTAGAACCAGGTTCTTCCGCTTTAGATATAAGCTTTTTTTGATAAGCCAAGACTTCTGATTTGAATTTTTCAGAAAGTGTAAAGGTATAGGGGGGTTCTTTTAATGAAGACGACACACCGCCCAAACTAAGCGATGGACTCGGCGAGGAAGAGTTAATCGAGACGAGAAACTCACCCCAGCCTGTTATTCCTTCATTAAAAGTTTTAGCGTTCGCATCAACCACAGAGATTGGCGTATTAGCACTCCCCCCACTGGGGGCGCAAGTAGCTACAAGAATAGCGGCTGGAATGACCCCATAGTATTGTTTAATCCCGCTATATATTTTACTTAACCTGGTACTACCGCATGGCATTATTTTGCCAATAGAAGGATCCGCAAAAAAGATCGGCTGAGGAGAATCTTCTTTATTTATAAAAGCCCGTATATTCTTCTCACCTACTATTATTTCTATATCTCCCCCCGGCTTCTCTACTGCCAAAAAACCACTCGTTAATGGGCTGTAGCTATTTATACGCCTCTTTCTCGCAATATCTATCCACGCCTGATGATTGTAGGGAACTTTCGTTAGGGTGGTATAAAATTTTTTAAGCTCAAAGGCCTCCCCATGAATATTTGTTATAGATCTATCCTTTATATCCCCCGAATAGTTTGCCTTCCAAGTATTATTGCCAGAAAGCCCAGGAACATTTCCGTCGGTTGTCTGCATCTCAATATGTTTTGCAGAATCAACGCTCAGAATATTGCCAACATCTGCGTCCCCAGCAGTCACTATTGCATTTTTTGAATCTATTTTAAAGCTACTGTTCAGCAGAGCCCCGTGACCATTTAAAACAAAAAAATTTGGTTCAGCTGATGCCATAATTCACCTCTTAAAAATCAATGATTCATTACCTTCATCCATATCCCGGGCCGCTTCTGGCCACCGGCGGAATACGCTCATATACCTGGGATTATACTCTAACGCCTAGTCGAAATTATTAAGGATTTCTTAGGAAGTGACAAATTAAGGTGTTTTTAGCTTGGAATTTGGGTTTTGGGTGAGTTTGGGATCCTTTTCGGAAAGGCCTATTCCATAATCGCCCTTAAAATGATACAATCACCCTCATAAAGTGGCCGCTAAGTTTAGGCAAAGCAGGGTAACTGTGCCCCCGTCATTGCGCACTTGCGAAGCAATCCAGGAAAATAGGGAATATACCCATACAGCGGGCCTACTAAACAAAGTAAGATCTTATAAAATAGTGGTTTTCACTCCTAGATTGCCTCGCTTGCTCGCAATGACGGGATCGGCGGGAGGAAGTGGTTACAAAAAATGTAGAGTGTAAGATTACAATTGAGGCCATTATGTTAAGTAAATTTTTAGACCCCAAAAATGATTTTGCCTTTAAGCAGATATTTGGCACGGAAAAAAATAAAGATATCCTCATTCATTTCATTAACGATATCATGCGCTTTAAGGGTGCTGAACAAGTGGCGTCGGTTGAGTTTTTACAGACATCACTAGATCCGGATATTGCCTCTAAAAAACAAAGTATAGTGGACGTGTTGTGCGCAGATGAAATGGGGCGGCAATTTATCATTGAAATGCAAGTGGCGAGAACCCATGGTTTTGAAAAGCGCGCACAGTACTATGCTTCCAAGGCTTACAGTAGGCAGCTCGTAGCTGGAGACAATTATACCGAATTAAAGGAAATCATCTTTATAGCCATAACCGATTTTGTGATGTTCGCGGATAAAGTAAGCGGGCACTCAACCCATGTTATTCTGGATCAGGATACCCATTCTCATCATTTAAAAGACTTTTCCTTTACTTTTTTGGAATTGCCAAAATACACTAAAACAATAGATGAATTAGACAATCTAATAGACAAATGGGCTTATTTTTTTAAGCACGCAGAAGAAACAGCTGAAGCCGATCTGGTGCGTATCGTAGGTAGCGACTCCGTTATCTACCGCGCTTATGAAGCATTAAATCGTTTTTCATGGACAGATATTGAGCTTAATACTTATGAGCAAGAAGAAAAACGTGAACGGGATGCTCAGGCCATCATTCAGCAAAAACTGATTGATGCTGAAGCTAAAGGCATAGCCGAAGCCTCTTATGAGATCGCACACAAGCTTATTTTGCGAGGCACCGAACTTAAAGATGCAGCGGCAATAGCAGGATTAACCCCTGAGCCGACAGAGCGGCTAAGAGAAGAAACCCAGAAATAACGGAAGCCCGCCAGGCCAAAAAAGCTCATTTTTGGCTCATGGAAGCACCTGTTTTTTACATGCATTTAGGGGTGGTTATAAATCTGGTTGTGTCGCAAAAAGAGCGGGTATGCTGTCTGCTAGCAGTTGGTTTTTAAGGCGGAAAACGGGCCCTCAAGCACCAGGAGTGTAGTATCTTAGGATCGTGCGCGAAATAATTTCCGGAACTTTCATGCTGGACTTACTGTGTAATTCCAACCCCCCAAAATTTTATCGTGTTTTATATTTGCGGCTTCATAAAAATTTTTAGAACCCTGTTCCCTTATTCATATGCTTTTGTAACTGCTCGCGCCTATAGAGCAGATTATGTTAGCGCGAAAATAGTGTCAAAGGGAGCGAGCAGTTACATTTCAAATTTACTTAAATTTGCCCACTTAATCTTTTCTTTCATTGGATCTCCCGCCGTGTGATTTTTTAGAACATCCAGAAATAGGTTGTTTCTCTTTTTCAGATAATATAACTTGAACCTTAGCCCAGCCCGCACCTATCATCGCGCGTTTTATCCACGCGATAGCGGCCTGTTTTGCTGATCACCAAACGCCAATCGTTGTGGGTTTGCCTCATATCGCAATAGACGAAGGTACCGTTGTGCTGTTCTTTGGTCACAATAGGCTGATATTGCCAATAATTGCTGCTAGGAAAACCATAGAAACTTAACTGGCCGCTAGAGCCTATGGCAGGCAACACTTTGACGCGTGCGCTGTCTGTAGTGACTTGGTGCTGATTGTCGTCATCAAAAAAAACCAGTAAGCCTTCCGACCAACTCTTAGCATCACAGGTATTGCCTTTTAGGGTTTTACACAGGCTAAGCGCTCGCCCCGATGACAAGGCATAACTTTCCGTCACCGTAATGGCCGAGGTTAATTGCAATAGGGCACGCTCAGAATCGGCGTAAGTAAGCCATTCACGGTAGGTATAGGTCGCACTGCTTGCCACAATAGCGACAATCAACAGCGCAACGAATAATTCGATTAATGTAAAGCCAGAAAAACGCATGCAACTACTTCATATAAAATAAATATGCATTATACTATATTTATTTTAATTTACAACTATCCTCTGCGTAAATCTGTTATCCTATGGCTAACTTCAGGCTCTAGGGGAAAAAACATGAACACTACCATAGCACTCGCACAGGTTAATTTTTTTGTAGGCGATATAAACGGCAATGCCGATAAAATGCTCTATTACGCACGGCAAGCTTATTTAGGAAAAGCAGGCATTGTTGTTTTTTCTGAATTGGCTTTAAGCGGCTACCCGCCTGAAGATCTCCTGTTTAGACAAGCTTTTCACCAAAAAATTAAAACCCATCTACAACACTTAATTGAGGCCAGTAGAGACATAGATATTGTTTTAGGCACGCCCTGGTTAGACAATGGCAACCTATACAACGCTTTATTGTATCTAAGCGCGGGCAAAATTCTAGGCTATTATGCCAAACAATGCTTACCCAATTATGGCGTCTTCGATGAAAAACGTTATTTCACCCCGGGCAATACCCCCTGCATCGTACAACGCCATGGGATATCGATGGGTTTGGTGATTTGCGAGGATCTATGGTTACCCGGTCCCGCAGCACAGGCTTTTGCCGCTGGAGCCCAGTGTTTAATCAGCATCAATGCCTCGCCTTACGATCATCATAAACCCAAACAACGCCTAGAAGTCCTACAACAACGACAATTAGAAGCACCTGTGCCGATTATTTACGTGCAAAGTGTAGGCGCCCAAGATGAATGTGTATTTGACGGCGGCTCATTGGCGTTGAATAAACAAGGAGCCCTTATCTTAGAATCACCCTATTTTACCGAAGGCTTATCCTATGTACAATACCAGGAGCGTGAGCAAGATATTATTTCCTTAGAAAAAAAACAGCCTAGCGTTACCGAAGAGGGTTTGATGTATGAAGCGCTGCGTTTTGGTTTAGTCGATTACGCCGAAAAAAATAATTTCCACGGTGCTTTAGTGGGTCTATCGGGGGGAATTGATTCTGCCTTAACCCTAGCATTAGCCTGTGACGCCTTAGGCAAAGATCAGGTTGAAGCCATTCTATTACCCTCTCGCCATACCTCTAATGAGAGCATGGAATTAGCGCTAGAGCAAGTGCGTTTATTGGGTGTTAAGCATAGCATTTTATCCATAGAACCTACCTACACCGCATTGCTTCAAACTTTAGGCAAACACTTAAGCAAAGATGAAAGCGATCTAACGCATCAAAATTTGCAAGCGCGCGCGCGCGGCATTTTATTGATGGCCTTATCAAATCAAAGCGGAAAAATTCTTTTAACCACTGGCAATAAAAGTGAAATGGCCGTCGGCTATGCTACCTTATATGGCGATATGGCGGGCGGTTTTGCGGTATTAAAAGATGTGTATAAAACGTGGGTGTACCGCTTGGCGCGGTACCGCAATCAAAAACAGCGTGTCATTCCTGAGAATGTCATCCTGCGCGCTCCCAGCGCAGAACTAGCCCCCGGACAAAAAGATGAAGACAACTTACCCCCGTACGATATCCTAGATCGCATCCTGGAAGCGTACATCGAAGATGAAAAAACCATTGCCGACATTGCCGCAACGGGATTTGCCTGCCTAGACGATATCCAGAAAGTGGTCAAGCTATTGTATCGCGCCGAATACAAACGCCGCCAATCGGCACCCGGCATTAAAATAACCACCCGTGCCTTTGGCCGCGAACGTCGTTATCCCATTAGCCAAGGATTTGTATGAGCCGCTACCAAAGCGTATTCGATGCACTAAGTCCTTTTGCAACGGTATTAACCCCCAATCACCGTTTAGCCACTTATTTACGCAATCAGTATAATGAGGCGCAAAAAAACCCTGTATTTAATAGTCCCGACATTCTACCCCTTACTGCCTGGTTAAAACGTTTGTATGAAACGGCTTTAACACAGCAGTGGATCTGTAAATTTAGGTTGACTAAAGAGCAAGAACTCGTTTTGTGGGAGCAGGTGATTAACACAGAACCTGGCCTTAGCCCACTCTTGTCTAAATCCAATAAAACAGCCCAGCTAACGCAAAAAGCCTGGGAATTAATGCAGCATTGGCAATTGCCTGTTTCTGTACTAGAACACAGCCACCACGGTGAAACAGAGCAGTTTTTAATATGGCTAAAAAAGTTTAAACACACATTAGCTACGAAAGATTGGCTAACGGAAGCCGAACTTCCGGCTTATTTATTAGACTATGTCCCTATTTCTTATTACCCAACGCTGCCCACTTTACATTTGGTTGGCTTCGATGATATTACGCCCCTTATGCAGCAATTTTGGGCTACTTTAGAACAGCGTGGTGCTAAAATAAATACGGTCGCGGTGGGTGGCGATCGTGCTTCTAACGCCATCGCAGAAAAGCTTGGCTGTAAAAACAGTTTAGAAGAATTAAACTTAGCTTTATCCTTTGCAAAAAAGGCCTTAGAAAGGAATAAGCATGCGCGCATAGGCATCGTTGTTCCGGAATTGGGGCAACAACGCAGCAGTGTTGTTGCCCTTTGCCAAAAATTATTTTATGCGGATTTTTTCTTTCAGGAACCAGAAGCCAATTCTTTGGTCAATATCTCTGGGGGAACGCCTTTAATCAACACTTTATTGTTGAGCAGCATTTTTACGGCCTTAAAATTAAAATCGCATCGCATTGGCCTGCCAGATTTATATTGGTTATGGCATTCACCTTATTTTGATTTTGGCGCACACAATGCCGCACGCCCCTTATGGGAACACCGTTTAGCGCGCCAACACAATAAATACATCAGCCATCATAGCTTGATGCGTTTTTTAGAACAACAACTGTCTTTAGAAAATAAAAAAGATGCCGATATCCCCCACTTTTATCAAGCTTTAAATGCACCCCCTAGTCATAATCCTGAGTTCCAAAGCCATCACACTTGGGTGCAAAACATCCATCGCTATTTACTGGCTTTAGGTTTTCCAGGCCAACGTACGTTAGTCAGCTCCGATGTGCAACGTTTACAGGCCTTTGAAGACGTATTGCGCAGCTTTGCCTCCTTAGATACCATAGAAAATTTAATTTCTTTTGAGACCGCCTTAACGCAATTGCAGTCTTTGTGTCAACAAAAATTATTTCAAGCCAAAACCGACGATGCGCCCATACAGGTGCTGGGGTTATTAGAAGCCAGCGGTCAAGAGTATACCCATCTCTGGATTACAGGCCTAAACGAAGGCATTTTACCATCGAACCCGCACCCACAACCCTTATTGCCCGTACAGTTACAAAAACAATTGGCAATGCCACATGCCGATTCTGCGCGCGAATTTGATTTTTCCGAAAAGTGGCTTGCCCGTTTGCTGGCTCACAGCGAGATGACTATTGGCAGCTACAGTCAGAAGAGCGATGACATTAATTTATCCCCTAGCCCATTAATACGCGCTTGGCCTTTATTCAACAAATCTGATTGGTTCTTTGCCGTGGAGGAACAAAAACCTAGTCCGCTTAAAATAGACTATATCAACGATGACCAAGGCTTAGCCATTCCTACCGATACCTTCGTTCGTGGCGGCAGTTCTTTATTTAAACTACAAGCGCAATGCCCTTTTAAAGCATATGCCCACTTGCGTTTACAGGTTGAAGAAAATGCGCCTCCGGGCTTAGGGTTATCCCCCAGTTTACGTGGCAGTATGGTGCACAATGCCTTGCATTATTTCTATCAAAATATCCATTCACAATCAGAATTATTGGCTTTATCTAAATTAGATCAACATGAACATTTGCAGCAGGCTTGCCAGAAAGCATTAACCCATTTACACAAGCAGCACCCCCCCTTAGAATACGGTCG
The DNA here is from genome assembly GCA_009885895.1 of Gammaproteobacteria bacterium. GTDB lineage: Bacteria > Pseudomonadota > Gammaproteobacteria > UBA1113 > UBA1113 > VFKP01. The sequence goes on along the minus strand of VFJV01000103.1, from coordinate 16,242 downwards.
TCATTATGCTTTAGAATTAGCGCGTTTAGAAAAATTATTATCTGCCTGGCTAGAACAAGAAAAAATACGGCCACACTTTAGGATCCTTGCCACTGAAAAAAGCTTAGACGTTGATTTTGCAGATTTGAAATTTACAGTACAAATTGATCGCATAGATAGATTAGACGATGGCAGTCAAATCATCATCGATTATAAAACAGGAGAAGCACACATTAGCGACTGGTTTTCAGAACGCCCTAATGAGCCACAAATGCCTTTATATTGCAGTGTTTATGATAGCGACATCAAAGCAATGGCCTTTGCCAAAGTCAAGATTCAAAAAATCAGCCTAGACGGCATAGGCAGTATAACTGAAAATTGGCCCGCTATTAAACGGTTAACGTTAAATGTAGAAAAAGGCACCGACCCATGGGAGCAACAAAAAATGCTATGGCGTGAGCAATTAACCCTCTTAGCCAATGAATTTAAGCAAGGCTATGCTGCCGTCAACCCTAAAGACGGCGAGAAGTCTTGCCAATATTGTCAACTGCCTTCTTTGTGCCGTGTTCGGTTAAATCACAGTACCCGGAGTGAAGAATGATAGAAGCAGAACTAGCCGTAGACCAAAAAAATCGTTTGCAGGCTTTAAACGTTGAAGACTCTTTCATCGTACAAGCCCCCGCGGGATCTGGAAAAACTGAATTGCTCATGCAACGCTTTTTGGCTTTACTGGCCTATTGCACCGATGCGCCCGAGAGCGTGCTCGCTATCACCTTTACCAAGAAAGCCGCAAGACAAATGAAAGAGCGTATTTTAATCGCTCTAGAGAACGCCGAAAACCCAGCCCCCCGTGAAGCGCACCATCGCCAGACTTGGGAATTGGCCCGTGCGGTACTCAATAAGGATAAAGCCTTAAATTGGAATATACTAAATCAACCTTCGCGTTTAAAAATACAAACCATCGATTCTTTTTGTTTTAGTCTAACCAAAGCCATGCCCATTTTATCCACCTTGGGCGCAGAGTTAAGCATCAGCACCGATCCAAAACCGTATTATGCCATGGCAGCAGAAAATTTATTGGCCCATTTAGAAACCGATAGCCCACTGGCATCGAGTGTATTTAATTTATTGCAACATGTAGACAACCAACCAGAAAAAACAAAAGATTTATTCATTGAAATGTTAATGATACGTGACCAATGGTTACCTTATTTGGTCGGAAATTTTGCCGCTTCTTTATCTCGGCATGTGCGCAACAGCTTGCAACATTTGGCAAACGATACGCTGCATGAATTGTGTCTACACATCCCCTTCGGCATGGCCCCGTTATTATTGACTCTAATGCGGCATTTTAGCAATGCCTCTTTATGCGATCTAAATGAAGTAAAGCTTGGCGATTGGCACACTCTAGCGGCGCACCTACTCACCAAAACGGATACCCTGCGCGTACGCTTTGGAAAAGAATTCGAACAGGCCGGTTTAGATAAAAATGCCTTGACCGATTTACGGCGTGGTTTAGAAGATAATCCCGATTGGTTAAATTTATTAGCACAAATACAAAAGGTGCCCGTTTTAGACGATCAAGATCCTTCTTATGCCCTATTGCAAGAACTCATTGTGTTATTACCCTATCTGGTTGCTGAATTAACCCTGGTTTTTCAAGAAGAAGACAGTATCGATTTTTCAGCCGTTGCAGAACACGCATCACTCGCGCTAGGCGACGAGGATACCCCCACTGATCTGGCTTTAGCCTTAGATCAAAAAATTCAGCACATTTTAATCGATGAATTTCAAGATACCTCCATCACGCAATTTCGCTTGTTAAAAAAACTTACTTTGGGTTGGCAACCAGGCGACGGCCGCACCCTGTTCTTAGTAGGCGACCCCATGCAATCCATCTATCGTTTTCGCCAAGCCGAAGTCAGTTTATTTTTACGCGTTAAAGGTCAGGGTTTAGGCCATCTACGTTTAACCCCATTGGCTTTAATGGCTAACTTCCGCTCTGAAAACAACATTGTGGCTTGGAATAACCAGGCCTTTAAAACCTTATTTCCCGAAAATGACAATCTGGACAGCGGCGCTATTGCCTATCATATGAGTTTTGCGATTCAAAAAAGCAACTCCCCTTATTCAGTTTTCCCCTTAGCCTTCGACAAAAAAGATCCCTTAACACAGGGCAAGGCTATTATTCGTATCATTCGCTCTATTTGGGCTGTAGATAGCACAAAAAGCATTGGTATTTTAGTCAAAGCACGCAGCCATTTGCCTGAGTTATTGGTGCAACTGAATGCAGCGCATATAGCCTATCAAGCCGTAGAAATTGAATATTTACAACATAAAGAAACGGTCCAAGACTTATTATCCCTTTCATTGGCTTTATTGAATCTAGGCGATCGCTTATCTTGGATGTCTCTACTGCGATCGCCTTGGATAGGTTTTTGTTTAAACGATTTAACCCATATCGCCAATGCACCCGGCACTACAATTTACGACGCGCTGACTCAAGCCGCGACATTTGCTCTATTATCTAATGATGGGCAGCAACGCCTAAATTTGCGTTTACCCGCCCTACAAAAAAGTTTAAAAAACCTGGGTGTTTTAAACTTTAGTGCGTGGATAGAAAATACTTGGCGTGCTTTGGAAGGTCCGCGCTTATTGCCGGATGACAACGCCTTGCACGAGGCTGAATTGTTTTTTTCTACCCTAAGGCAATTTGACCATGAGGGCGTTTGGCCACAACCGAAACAACTAAAAGATACATTTTCAACGTTATACGCAACCCCCTTGGATATGGAAAAATCGCCTTTGCAAATAATGACCATACACAAGGCAAAAGGCTTAGAATTTGATGCGGTGATTTTATCACGTTTGGATGCCTTATCGCCGATAGACAAAAAACCTCTGCTGACTTGGTTGGAGCGCACGCGCCTTGATGGTGAAACCGATCTGCTCTTAGCACCTATTCCCGCTGTAGAGGACAGCAACGCGCCTTTATACGATTACATACGTCGTAAAAATAAGGCTAAACTTAATTTTGAAAACACGCGTATACTCTATGTTGCCGCCACTCGGGCGAAACAAAGTCTTTACTTATTATACGGTGTAGAGATAAAGAATAATGAGGTGAAAGCACCGCAAAAAGGTAGTTTTTTACATGAACTATGGCCTATCTTAAAACAAGACGTGACGCAACATAGACTAGACGCACTGCGTTTTTGCGATGCCGAGTCCGTAGAGCCGCAGCACTCTGACAGCAATTCCATTTTATTAAAGCGCTTTGCTATCGATAGCGATCTTGTTTTACCGCCTTTAGAACAGACTTTAACACTAGAAAGTACACGCGGCAAATTTGCTTTTTCTATTTTAAACGACACCACGGCGCAACACAGCGGAACCGTATTGCATCGTATTTTATACACGTTGAGTCAGCAAGATCAAAAGGCTTTACTCGATGCCCCCTCCACGTATCAGCCTATTTATTTAAACCGTCAGTTGCAGGCCTTGGGTGTACGCAGCGAATTAATAGACAACGCTAGTAATACCCTATTAAATGCATTATCAAATATAGCAAAAGATCCACGTGCGGCTTGGATTTTAGATCACACCCATCTAGAGGCACAGTCGGAATACGCCTTGACGGGAAAAATGGACAACCTCTATCGCCCCGTTATCATAGACAGAACCTTTATCGATGAAAAAGGCCAGCGCTGGATCGTTGATTATAAAACGAGCCAACCTAAGCCGGATGAGTCTATTCAAGATTTTTATGACCGAAAACAAAAAGAATATGCAGCACAATTGACTTTGTATGCTCAATTATTAGCACAATGGGATGAACGCCCTATCTATTTAGGTTTATATTTCCCCTTGTTCCAGGGCTGGCACAGTTGGTGTTACCGTGAGAGCTGAAAGACCCAGTCTAGACAAATGCCGCTATTATGGTACAATACCGCTCTGTAGCAGGCTAATTTTGTCTGAAAAATAGGCATTTTTTGCTCAGTCCTATCTCTGGATCCATTCGATCCTAGATGGTATACTTCCCAAACTGGCGAAATATCGTCACTAATGGGACTTTTAATGTTAATTATTATGGGGAATCTATTAGAATGAGTACAATAGAAAATCGCGTGGTGAATGTTATTGCTCAACAATTGGGTGTGAAACCGGAAGATGTAAAACCGGATTCCTCCTTCATCGATGATTTAGGTGCCGATTCTTTGGATACCGTAGAACTGGTCATGGCTTTGGAAGAAGAGTTTGATGCTGAAATTCCAGATTCCGACGCGGAACACATGACAACCGTTCAAAAAGCAATCGATTATATCAAGAAAATTTCTACAGACGCTTAATGTCTTTAGATTGTGCCAATTGCGTGTTAGTACTAATCAGGGGTGGTCGCCATGCGTAGAGTAGTGGTTACGGGTATGGGTATGTTGACCCCATTGGGGTTGAATGTTAAAGACACCTGGGCTGGTGTATTAGCCGGAAAAAGTGGTGCCAGACCCATTGAGTCTTTTGATGTCTCACAATACAGCACGCAATTTAGTGCCTCTGTGCGCGGCTTTGATCCTGAAGTGTATTTAAACAGCAAAGAAGCGCGTAAAGTCGATGTTTTTGTGCAATTTGCTGTTGCAGCAAGCATGCAAGCAATGGAAGACTCCGGCTTAGAAGTAACCGACGCGAATCGCGACCGCATAGGGGTCGCCATAGGTTCTGGCATAGGCGGTTTACCTTCCATAGAAAAAAATTATACAACCATCCTCAATAGCGGCCCTAAGCGCATTTCACCCTTTTTTATTCCAGGCACCATTATCAATATGGCAGCTGGATATATTTCCATTCTAAAGGGTTTACGAGGCCCCACTATTTCTGTAGTCACAGCCTGTACCACCAGTGCGCATAATATAGGACAAGCCATGCGTATGATAGCGTATGGCGATGCCGACGTCATGTTAGCCGGTGGCTCTGAAATGTCGCTCTGCCCTTCTGGTTTAGGAGGCTTTGCAGCGATGCGTGCTTTGTCTACGCGTAATGATGCCCCAGAAAAAGCGAGCAGGCCTTGGGATAGAGATCGCGATGGTTTTGTCTTAGGCGATGGCGCGGGCGTATTGGTTTTGGAAGAATACGAATATGCCAAAAAACGCGGTGCCAAAATTTATGCCGAATTAGCGGGCTTTGGTATGAGCAGCGATGCGTATCACATCAGCGCACCAGACCCCACCGGAAGCGGCTTTATGCGCTGCATGCAAAATGCCTTAAACGATGCAAAATTACCCTTAGATGCAGTCGATTATATTAATGCACACGGTACCTCTACGCCTAAAGGCGATGAGCTAGAAGCGATGTCCATCAAAAATTTATTTGGTGCCCATGCGTATAAATTGGCCGTTAGTTCCACTAAGTCCATGACGGGACATTTATTGGGTGCTGCCGGCGCTGTGGAAGCCATTTTTTCTATTTTAGCATTACAAGATCAAGTATTGCCACCAACAATTAATCTAGATAATCCCGATGAAGGCTGCGATTTAAACTTCGTGGCGCACAAGCCCCAACAACGTGCTGTTAAAACCGTATTGTCAAATTCTTTTGGCTTTGGCGGTACCAATGGATCGTTAATTTTTACGGCTTTAAAGTCATAGGCAAGCGTTGTGCCATTTAAGCGATACTCTTCGCATTTGAGTCTATTGTGCAAACGCCATGGCTTAATGCTCACGCTTATTTTATTTTTTGCTCTGCTGCTTGCACGCCTTCTTTATTTTGCGTATGGCCCATTGGTAAATGGCAATACCCCCTTTTATTACCAACTTAATCCCGGACAATCCACCTACGACGTAGCAGCCACTTTAGAAGCAAAAGGCTATCTCCAGAAACATCAACGCCGTTATTTTGGATACTTAGCGCGTATTTCAGGGCAAAGCCGTCATTTGCGCGCAGGATATTATATCTTTCAACCCGGTGATTCTGCGGCACGGATTTTACAAAAATTGTCGCGAGGGGACGTGGATAGTCAAAATATAACCTTAGTCGATGGTTGGACTGCAGACAAGGTGCTGCAAGTGGTGGCAAGCGATCCACGTTTACAGCATTCGCCCGTGCTGCTATCGCATAAAGCCTTGTACAGGGCATTAGGTTTGCCTGCGCAGGCTTCATTAGAGGGAATGTTTTGGCCCGACACCTATTCGATTTATCCAGGTTATTCTGACTTGCGTTTATTGCAGCGCGCACATCGTTTAATGGAAACTAATTTACGCGTGCTGTGGGCAACGCGTGCACCGAATCTACCCTATCACTCCCCTTACGAGGCCTTGATTTTAGCCTCCTTGGTAGAAACAGAAACATCCTCCAGCATAGAGCGTCATTTAATAGCAGGCGTCTTGATTAACCGCCTAAGCCTAGGCATGTATTTGCAAATCGACCCCACGGTAATTTATGCGTTAAGAAGCGGTTATACTGGGCATTTAACGCGAGATAATTTAAAAATAGATAGTCCATATAATACATACAAATACAAAGGGTTACCCCCTACGCCCATCGCCTTACCCGACTTAGATGCCTTATTGTCCGTATTGCATCCTACCCCTAACGATTATCTTTATTTTGTTGCTAGGGGTGATGGTCTACATACATTTTCGGCAACCCTAGCGGAGCATAATGCCGCTGTAGCGCAATATTTAAAGACAGGGGCGAGCAATCAGTGAGTAGAGAACCAAAATTTATCAGCATAGAAGGCGGCGAGGGGGCTGGTAAGAGCACCGCCATAAAAACAATACAAAGCTATCTAAATCATCGTGGCATTGCGCATATCGTTACGCGCGAGCCAGGGGGTACTCCTTTGGCTGAAAAAATCCGTTCGTTGTTATTAGATAAAAGCGATGAACTTTTATTGCCTGAAACTGAACTACTGTTATTTTTTGCAGGCCGTTACCAACACATTGAACACGTGATTAAGCCTTCTTTAAACAAAGGTCTATGGGTTATTAGCGATCGTTTTGTAGATGCTAGTTTCGCTTATCAGGGCGCAGGTCGTGGTATAACTGAAAGCAGAATTGCTTATTTAAAAGAATGGCTGATACAAGACTTATCTCCTGATCATACGTTATTATTGGATGCACCCCCCTCCATGGGTTTAGATCGCATCAAACTGCGTGGTGAATTAGACCGCATCGAAGTGGAGAAAATTGATTTTTTTAATCGGGTACGCGACTGTTATTTAGCTTTAGCGGCAAAAGAGCCCGCGCGTTTTCACATTATTGACACCAATCGCGCCTTAGCGGATGTACAAAACAATACAACGTCGTGCTTAGCCGCTATTTGTGGCGCGTAAAAAATAAATTTTTACAACCCTGGGTCACGGCGTATATAGGAAATTATAAAAACCTTTAAATATCGGATCCTACACACGCTCATAGGGTGAATTTTATATGCTTTTGAAATAAATTGACGGGTTAAAGAATATCGTTTCAGTCTGAACGCGACTTTGGACAGAGATAAAAGCTGTTTCGCGTGATATCGCGATTTAAATTCCATTAGCTCTTTGGGTAAACGCTGCGGGTTAAATAACAAAGGAATGATCGCTTCCGCTTCACTCAACGTTGACAATGTATCATGGCGTAAACTATTTTTGCTATGAAATACCCTAAGCGCAGTAAAGGAAAGTACATGCACTGAAAATTGAGCCACGAGGTGACTGAAAAAAACAACATCTTCCCCATGTGTAATGGTTTCCGGATATTGCGCATAATGACAGCAATGGCTTCGCATCCCTATAGCCCCACCACAAGCACCAAATTTCCCAAACCAGAATGCTTGCAATAACAGCGCCTTGGTATTGAAATCGGTAGGAAATTTAGAGCGCTCTTTGTCGCCATGTATAGAAGTATAGCCCGCAATCAAGATATCTACCTTCGGGAAGTTTTCAAACCCGCGGCAAAACAACTGCAGACAATCTGGGGTTAACATATCATCGGCATCTAGAAACAACGTGTAGTTCCCTTTAATATAAGGCATCCCTTGGTTACGCGCTTTAGCAGGACCTTGATTATCTTGGCGATAATATTCAATAAGATGAGGATAATGTCGTTGATATTCCTGCGCCACTTGCTTTGTATTATCGCTACTACCATCGTCAATCAAAATGATATTTTTCAGGTAATCGTGTTGTAGCAAAAGGGAGTCTATTGCTCGCCCAAGTGTCTTAGCCGCATTATAACAGGGAATAATAATACTAAAGGTCATGCTTTTCTCATTGTGCCTATCGATTATAAAAAATGGCTACTGCATATACATGCCGCCATTGACCTGTATGGTTTCACCTGTAATATAACTTGCACCGTGGCTTGCTAAAAAACACACCACAGCAGCAATTTCTTCTGGCTTTCCTATGCGTTGCATAGGAATGTTTTGCTTAAGTTGTGCTTGCTGTTCTTCCGTTAAGGCACTGGTCATGTCGGTGCCTATAAAACCTGGGGCAACCACATTAACAGTGATGTTACGGCTTGCTATTTCTTGGGCTAAGGATTTACTAAATCCAATAACACCCGCTTTAGAGGCACAATAGTTGGCTTGCCCGGGATTACCCGAGACCCCCACTACGGAGCTAATGTTGATAATACGTCCCCATTGCGCTTTTAACATGGCCCGCAGGCATGGTTTAGTCACGCGATACAAGGCCGTTAAATTCGCATCAAGTACGCTTTGCCATTCTTCCATTTTCATGCGCAAAAATAAATTATCGGCTGTGATGCCTGCATTATTCACCACGATAGCGGGCGCACCATAGCCTGTTTCTACGGCGGTTAATGCCGCTGCCACGGAAGCATCATCACGCACATCCATGATGACCGCGCCACCCGTATACCCTTTTGCAGAAAGTGCTTCTGTAATGGCTTTAGTTCCTTTATCGCTGGTGGCCGTTCCCACTACCGTTGCACCCATTTCGGCTAAACCCAATAATATGGCCTGCCCTATTCCTCGACTAGCCCCCGTAACCAGCGCTGTTTTACCCGTTAAGCTCATTTAAGTCATCTCCTTTATTGCATCGTTAAAACTATTAGGATCTTTTAACATCACGTTTTTTAAATTTTTCTCTATGCGTTTATTTAAGCCCGTTAACACATTGCCAGGGCCGCATTCAACCCCCAGGCTAACGCCTTCGGCCACTAAGCGTTGCACCGTTTCCACCCAACGCACCGGCTGATACAGTTGCTCCACCAAACGCTGCCGTATGTCATCGGGATGCTCAACGATGTCTACGCTGGCATTGTGAATAATAGGATACCGCGGGGCATGTATGGCTATGCGTTCTAATGCATCCCCTAAAGCCTCTGCGGCCGGCTTCATCAATGCACAATGCGAGGGCACACTCACCTCCAATAATTTTGCGATTTTAGCCCCTTCGATTTTGGCTTGTTCTATTGCATACAGCACGGCTTCCTTGTGACCCGAAATGACCACCTGTCCTATTGCATTATAATTAGCCGGACTCACCACACCTTCTTTGCTCGCCCGTTGACATAAGGCTGCTACTGCATCATCGCTTAAGCCCACAATGGCCGCCATTGCGCCCACACCCTCTGGCACGGCTTGTTGCATCAATCGTCCACGCAAGGACACTAAAGCAATCGCATCTTCGAAAACGATCGCTTCGGCACACACCAATGCCGTATATTCCCCTAAGCTGTGGCCTGCTAAAAAACTGGGTTTAGCCTTTACTGTTTTTTGCCAAATAAGCCACAGGGCATACGATGCCGCCAGCAATGCGGGTTGCGTATATTGGGTTTGACTCAGAAGACCTTGATTATCACGACTCACTATTGCCCATAGATCTTCATTCAGAACGTTAGAAGCAGGACGAAACACATCGCCGAGCACAGTGGCATAATCTGCTTCGAAAGCATCTAGCATACCCACCGATTGCGAACCTTGACCCGGAAATAAAATCGCATATTTTTCCATAGTATTTTTTCATCCGATTAATAAATAATTAAGGCTGCACCCCATACAAACCCGCCGCCAATGGCTTCTAATAATAGGGTTTGGCCACGTTGTATACGCCCATCGCGCACAGCTTCGTCTAAGGCCATGGGCACGGATGCAGCGGAAGTGTTGGCATGGCGATCTACCGTTACCACGACTTTATCCAGTGGTAATTTTAATTTCTCTGCCAAAGCCGTAATGATGCGTAAATTGGCTTGATGTGGTATGAGCCAATCAATAGCAGACTGAGGCATATTATTTGCAGCCAAGGCTTCTTCTACCACTTGCCCTAAAGCCTTTACCGCAAAACGAAATACCGCTCGACCATCCATATGGATGTAGGCTGGTTCATCGTCTTTGCGCTGCCCCGGCAACCAAGTCGGAATGGTTAAGCTGTCTTTTTGACGGCCATCGGCATGTAAATGCGTCGATAAAATACCGGGCTTGTCGGTGACTTGCAATACAACCGCACCCGCACCATCCCCAAATAACACGCAGGTACTGCGATCTTCCCAATTGGTCACCGCAGTCAGTACATCCACACCCACCACCAAGATGGTTTTAATGATACCCCCGCGCAGGTATTGATCGGCGATGGATAACGCATACAGAAACCCCGCACAGGCTGCGGTAATATCGAATGCGGGAATATGGGTAACCCCTAAACGTTCTTGCAATAAACAAGCCGTGTTGGGTAAGCCTTTATCTGGCGTTGTGGTGGCCACGATAATCATATCAATATCGTTAACGCTTAATCCTGCCGCTTCTACCGCACGCAAGCTAGCGTGATAACCCATATAGGATGAGGTTTCTTCTTGGTTCGATACATAGCGTGCACGAATACCCGTGCGCGTTGCTATCCATTCATCGGTGGTATCGACTGTTTTAGAAAGTTCATCGTTAGTGACCATCTTTTTAGGCAGATAACTGCCTGTTCCTAAAATGCGGCTGTAGTTCATGGCGACTCCTGGATCTGGATTATTGTGATGGGGTATTGGCTAACGTTATTTCCACTCTGCTCGCAATTTTTTGCGGGACGTCTTGTTCAACTTGTTTTAAAGCCTGATAAATCGCCATACGAAAAGCAACTTCTTTAGCATTGCCGTGGCTTTTAATAACAACACCATTTAATCCTAATAAGGACGCGCCATTATAACGTGCAGGGTCAAAGCGTTTTTTTGTTTTGTTTAAAAGAGGTAATAAAAACGGTATGGCAAACCACGCCAGAATACTTTTTTGTACGGCTTTCTTGAGATAGTCTGACAACATACGCGCCGTGCCCTCGCAGGCTTTTAAGGCAATATTGCCTATAAACCCATCACAAACGATAACATCGGCCTTACCCGTAAAAATATCATTTGCTTCAACAAAGCCAATGTAGTTCAGCGACGTTTGTGCGGCAAATAATTGCGCGGCCTGTTTAATGACTTCATTGCCCTTCATTTCTTCTTCGCCAATATTCAGCAAAGCGATGCGCGGTTTTAACACCCCATCGATAGTATGTGAAACTATGTGTCCCATCGCGGCAAATTGTAATAAATGCATAGCCGTAGATTCAATATTTGCACCTAAATCCAAAACACGCACTACTGATTTGCTGTCTACATTAGTAGGCATCAACGCAATGAGTGCGGGCCGATCAATGCCGGGCAATGTTTTTAGCACAAAGCGCGCCGTGGCCAATAGCGCACCGGTATTCCCCGCACTCACGCAGGCTTCGGCCGTTCTGTCTTTGACTAAATTAAGCGCAACGCGCATAGAGGAATCTTTTTTATACCGTAGGGCTTGTGCGGGCAGCTCATCCATAGCCACCTGTTCACTGGCATGGTGTATACGTAAGCGGCTAGGATCATAGTGTTTTTTAGCCAGGAATGCTGCTAATACGGCTTCATCGCCCACTAGAATCAGGGATAATTGAGGATAGCATGCCAAAGCGCTTAATGCTGCGGGCACGATAACGCTCGGCCCGTGGTCGCCGCCCATGGCATCTAATGCTACCGTAATAGGAGTAGGCATGGCTTTGGCTTACTGAATGTTATTCTTCGTCGGAGGCGTCTATCGCTTTGGTTTCTAAGACTTTTTTACCGCGGTAGTAGCCTTCTTTAGTGATATGGTGACGACGATGCAGCTCACCCGTAGTAGGATCTGTGGACAACGTTGGGCCTGTTAAGAAATCGTGTGCGCGGCGCATGCCTGTTTTAGAGTGCGATTTACGCGTTTGTTGTACAGCCATTGGTTTACTCCTGATTGTGCTTTAAAATGAAAGCGATTTTACCTGGTTTTATGGGCGCTGTCAAAGTGCAAGGTTGCCTTGGCAAACGCCTTTGGCTTCTGTCGCAGATAACTGCACCGCCTCAGACAAATATTAAAATGCATTTTCTGGAAAATTCACCTTTTTTCTGCCGATTGTCCGAGTTAATCGGCTTTTTTAGAGGGTCAACGCTCAATATTAGTGTTTTTTAGAGTGCCAACACTCAATATTCGGCGAAAATTGTTGACAGAAGCTCAATTTTCTGCCATTATGCTCTTATGGAAACGATACCACGAAAAATTGAAAATGCCTTAAAAAGTGCCGTTGCGCGAGATAAGAGTATTTTGCTCTTAGGTCCGCGTCAAACCGGTAAAACGACCCTGCTGAATCAACTCTCAGCAGACTTGAGTATATCCTTCATACAACCACCGCTGCGGCTACGTTATGAGCAAGATTTATCGCAATTAATGAATGAAATCGAAGCGTTGCAACGCAATACAACTCTGCCATTGGTCATTATTGATGAAGTTCAAAAAGTACCTTTAGTTATGGATATGGTTCAAGACTTAATCGATAGAAACGTTGCGAAATTCATTTTAACCGGATCGTCTGCACGAAAATTACGCCGCAGCAGTCACGTAAACTTACTCCCCGGGCGCGTTATTCCGCTACGCATGACGCCCTGCATTTACCCCGAAATTGCTTATCTTAACCCTACACTAGAAAATTTGCTGATAGAAGGCTCTTTACCTAAAATAATCACGCTAGATTCTTTTGCAGAAAAGCAAGAATGGCTAAACGCTTATGTTTCTATTTATTTAGAAGAAGAAGTCCGCAGTGAAGCCTTGGTTAGAAATCTAGGACAATTTGCACGATTCTTAGAATTGGCTGCTAGTGTGAGTGGTAAAATTATCAATTACACCAAACTCTCGCAGGAAATTGGCATTGCACATACAAGCATTGCGGCTTTTTATCAGGTGCTAGAAGATTGCTTAATTGTAGAACGTTTCGAACCGTATCTTAAAACAAAAACACACCGAAAATTAACAAAAACACATAAATTTATTTTTTTTGATTTAGGCGTGCGCCGCCTCGCAGCTAAAGAAGGTAGAAATTTACCCACCGAATTCATGGGGCATTTATTCGAACAATTTATAGGACTAGAGTTGCTGTACTATTCACGCTATCAACCACAGCCGATCTCCATTCATTTCTGGCGTGATTTGAATGGCCCTGAGATCGATTGGGTCATTCAAACGCCAGAAGCACTGATCCCAATTGAAGTCAAGTGGACCACAACACCTACAATGCAAGATGCAAAACATCTGCAAACTTTTCTACGAGAATATGAAGAAGCGTCCAAAGGCTATATAGTCTGTAGAATCCCACGAAAAATGAAATTAAGTGAGACTATTTATGCCATCCCCTGGCAGGATATTTATACTTTGATATAAACTTGACAGGCTGCCCTTAAAATGCAACCATTAGACCTGAAATCATTTCGGGAAGGATTAAAAACAATGTCATCTTCTACTGCTCACCCCCCCCTTTCAGATTCCAAAACACGCGCTATCATTAGAATGTTGCTGTGCTTCCTACCCTTAGTCGGAATGGGTATCGATTTAATTGCGCCATCCTTACCGGCAATCAATGAAGCGTTGCACATCTCTCCCATGGTTGCCAAAGATCTCATCGCCATTTATTTAATGGGACTGATGGCCGGCACCTTTTTAAGCGGCACATTATCCGATACCTGGGGACGCCGCCGTCTTATGTTATGCGGCTTTATCTTATTGGTCGTTGTCAGTGTAATACCCCCTCTTTATCCCTATCCTTCTGTTTTATTACTCTCTCGATTGTTACAAGGCGTAGCGATAGGCACTTTTGGGGTCTTAGGCCGTTCAACTATAGCAGACTTATTAACTGGGCCCGCTTTATTGCGTACGGCTTCTTGGATTGCAACCATGTGGGGGATAGGCCCTATCATTGGACCCATCATTGGTGGTTATTTACAAGTGTATATAGGCTGGCAGGCTTGTTTTTTATTTTTCGCTGCTTATGGCCTTATAGGCGCCATAGTCTGTTTTCTATGGCTGCCTGAAACACATCATAAGCATAAACGCAGCAATTTTAGTTTAAAGCGCATCAAAAATAACTTTGCTATTTTGTTATCGGATAAACTTTTTGTCAGTGTCAGTGTGTTAATGGGCTGTCTTTACTCGGTCGTTGTTGTTTTTAACACTTTAGGCCCCTTCTTCATTGAAACAACTTTAGGCCATTCCCCTATCTTTTTTGGTCACGCGGCTTTTTGCTTAGGAATAGTCTTTCTATGCGGCACCTTTTGTTGTCGTGTTCTCGTTAAATACTTTGACCCTCAAAAAATAGTGTCTACAGGGCTACCCATAGTCTTACTATTTTCATTTCTAGATGTTTTAATGAGCTATTATAGCCATAGTGTATTGGCCATACTCATTCCTACGGCCTTCCTATTTTTTGCTAATGGCGTACTGTACCCCACTTGCATGGGTATCACGATGCGCATGTTTAAAGAATTGGCGGGCAGTGCCGGCGGCGTTACGACCTTAATCAATCTAAGCGTGACCATGGGTTCTGGTTTTCTGGTCAGTATAATCAGCGCCCAAAGTGCCAAACCGATTGCCTACGCCAGTGCGGCTTTTATACTGCTTGGTTTTATTTTTTATGGCTGGGCGAAGCGGAGCAAGGATCCTTCGCAGGGGGTTACAGAGTAGAAATTATTTCGCCCATTGAGTTGAGACAGGAATAGCATCTAGATCTAAAGCCTTTGCAATTTTTAGAAGTGTTGATCTATGTGGCATAGAATTAGAATTAAAAAATCTTGATAACGATGGCTGTGGAATTCCGGTTTTCTCTGCCAATTTTGTTATTCCACCTCGCTCAGCTACTATTTGTAATAAACTGTCTTTAAACGATCGTATATCTTTTGCCACAGTATCTACGTCATTAAAATTAACATATGGCAGTTCACTTGTGCCTATTTGCTTACAGTCTATAATTAAATCTTGAATATCAGCAATAATTTCGTCTCGCTCTTCAGGATCCGCTTCATCCCCCCACATAATGATTAAGTCTGCAACCCCTTCAAATTCTAAAGCAGTTTGTACCGCATTGGCGACAAATTCTTCTGATAAATTTTGACTTCGCATTTCAATAGCAATATGAAACAGCGAGACTTTATCATGTGCGGATATTTGAGACTGTAGATTTCCTTTTTGATACGCTAAAGTATTCATATGAGTATCCCTCTTGTAGTATATTGTCCATTTCTAATCAGCTGAGTATATGTTTTAAACTTGGCAAGCTTCCTCTTTTCTTGCTTTTCGTCCTTCTTATCATATGATTCACAAAGAAATGCATCCCTAGAAATTGCCACAGTAAGCCTTAACTGCACTTTTCCATTTCCAATTTGATGCCATTTCATTTTATATCCATTATTAACTATAGTTGGTGACCAAAATTTCCCATTGCTGAAGTTGATATCACCAGGATACTTCTTCAATAACACCACATCCGGCCTAATAATCTCCCAATATTCATCCATTGAAAAAACCCGCCTATGTTTTAAGTCCAAGTAAGCATCAAGTGCCCACTGAGTAATTACGATATCCACTTCGACTAATCCCAGCTATAATATTAATAATAAATATATCATATATAACATATAAAAGCAAGCTAATTTTGAGAGCTTTACGGGTATTTTATTGAAAGATTTAAAAAACACTTATGTAACAATGAGTTGTGGATCGGTCGAAAAATCATATCTATCTAGATCCTGATATCTCCCCCTGTGTCAGGATAGTTGTCGCGGGGAAGTATTCATTCGCGCCAGAAATAAAGCTGGGAGACATGTCCATGCTCACATCTGTGACTTTGCTGACATCAATCCCTTTTGATTCCCGATAGGTTTTTGCTGATTTAATAGCACTTTTATCCTTTCCCTCTGTGACATGCAGCACCCGGCGCTCATCAAGATCCACCGCTAATGTAACATAATCATG
>VFJV01000106.1 GCA_009885895.1 Gammaproteobacteria bacterium | reverse complement strand
CTCTTAGTATGAGGAATGCGCATATTTTATGCAACCCGACGCCGCTCAGACCCATTTCTTGTTGGAATCACGAGTACCGGTTCAGACTCAGTTCATATTGGAGAAGACTAAGTCTGGAGTTCTAATGTATTTATCGTTATACTATGGGCCCTGAGTAAGGTGGTTGTAGAGGCACTGAATGAATAAAAAAAGACCGGTTTATCTAGATTTAACAAAAATACGCATGCCAATGGCGGCAATAGTATCTATTTTACACAGAATGTCTGGTTTTGTGCTGTTTTTAGCCATCCCATACTTAATATATTTGTGGCTCGTGTCTTTAAGCAGTGCAGAGGGCTACGATAATCTGCAAATAGCGTTGCACCATGGTATGACGCAAAGTCTAGTGTATATCGTCTTATTAGCGTTGTTATACCACTGGGTAGCGGGTATTCGTCATTTGCTGATGGATATGGGCCTAGGCGAGGAAAAAGTCAGTGGCCGTAGAGGCGCATTATTGGTTTTAGCCGTGGTCGTGATATTGGCCTTATTGCTGGGAGTATGGTTATGGTAAGAAGCGCAACTTCTTTAACGGGCAATGGTGTTAGGGATTGGCTGTGGCAACGGGTGAGTGCGGTTATTTTAGCGGTATACACTGTATTTATAGTGGGATTTATTTGGATTACACCGCAGCTGGATTACGTAGCCTGGTTTCAATTTTTCCAGGGTGTAGGGGTTAAACTTTTTACCTTATTGGCTGTATTAAGCTTATTAGTGCACGCTTGGGTGGGTATGTGGACTATTCTAACCGATTACGTTAAACCAGCCGGCCTACGTTTAACCCTTGAAATTTTAGTCATTATCGCCTTGGTGCTTTATTTTATCGCGGCGATTGCAATAGTGTGGAGCGTGTAATGACCTTAGCAACCTATACTTTCGATGCAATTATTATTGGTGCCGGTGGCGCGGGCATGCGTGCGGCTTTGGCCTTGGCAGAATCGGGCGCACAAGTGGCGCTGGTGTCTAAAGTATTCCCTACGCGCTCACATACGGTGTCGGCGCAGGGTGGAATTACCTGTGCATTAGGTAATGTGCACGAAGACGATTGGCGTTGGCATATGTACGATACGGTAAAGGGCTCTGATTATATAGGCGATCAAGACAGTATTGAATACATGTGCAAGGTTGGCCCGCAAGTGGTGTACGAACTGGAACACATGGGTTTGCCTTTTTCACGTTTGGACGATGGGCGCATTTATCAACGGCCTTTTGGTGGTCAGTCTAAAGATTTTGGGGGCGACCAAGCTGCTAGAACCTGCGCTGCGGCGGATAGAACGGGCCATGCTTTATTGCACACATTATATCAACGCAATTTAGCAGAAAAAACCAATGTTTTTTCGGAATGGTTCGCCGTAGATTTAGTCAAAGCCGCCGATGGACTCGGTTTTGCGGGTGTCATTGCCATCAACATAGAAAGCGGTGAAACCGCATTTTTACACGCGCGTGCTATTATTTTTGCAACCGGCGGTGCGGGACGTATTTACCAATCTACAACCAATGCGCTTATCAATACGGGCGATGGCATCGGCATGGCGTTACGTGCAGGTTTGCCGGTACAAGATATTGAAATGTGGCAATTTCACCCTACAGGCATAGCCGGTGCGGGTGTGTTGGTCACTGAAGGGTGTAGGGGTGAGGGCGGGTATCTCATTAACAAAAATGGTGAGCGTTTTATGGAACGTTATGCACCGCACGCTAAGGATTTAGCGTCGCGTGATGTGGTGGCACGCGCCATCTCATTAGAATTGCGCGCTGGAAATGGTTATGATCTCAATGGGGTTAGTTGCGTTAAATTAAAATTAGATCATTTGGGCGCCGATCTTATTAATTCGCGTTTGCCGGGTATACGTGAGTTATCTCTTACCTTTGCGGGTGTTGATCCCATTCGTGAACCTATCCCAGTAGTGCCGACGTGTCATTATATGATGGGCGGTATTCCAACGAATCGTTTTGGGCAAGTCATTACCGTAGACAGTAAAGGCCAGGATCAAGTCATTGAGGGCTTATATGCCGTAGGCGAATGTGCTTGTGTTTCGGTGCATGGTGCGAATCGCTTAGGCGGTAATTCCTTATTGGACTTGGTTGTGTTTGGTCGGGCTGCCGGTTTGGACGTAAAAGAAAAAATACGCGATCTGCCTTTAAGAAGCGTGGGGAAAGCGGAATTAGATGCTGCGATGAGCCGTTTGAATCGTTGGGATAATAACCGCGAGGGAGAATCTGTGAGCCAAATACGGTTTGAAATGCAAAAAGCGATGCAAGAAGATTTTGGCGTGTTTCGCACGGGCGAGCACATGCAAGAAGGGCTGAATAAATTAGTGCAATTGCAAGAACGGTTAAAGCATGCCGCATTTAGCGATCACAGCCGTGTGTTTAACACCTCGCGTATAGAGGCGCTGGAGCTGGATAATTTAATGGCCACGGCTTTAGCGACGGCACACTCTGCATTGTATCGTACCGAAAGTCGTGGGGCACACAGCAGGGAAGATTTTCCTAAACGAGACGATGCTAATTGGTTAACGCATACGGTTTATTATGCGCAAGACCATCGTATGAGTCGACGCGCGGTGAATATGAAACCGTTGCATGTGAAACCCTTTGAACCTAAAGAACGAGTTTATTAATTGTAAGAGGTGCTCTGATGTCTGAAGCAATGCGTACCGTTAAGTTTAAAATTTATAGATTTAATCCGGAAACTGATATTAAGCCTTCCATGAAGGACTATGAATTAACCATTCCGGATAATCAGGATATGATGTTATTGGAAGCCATTTTGCGCATCAAGGCACTGGACGATAGCTTGGCGTTTAGGCGTTCCTGTAGAGAAGGGGTCTGCGGTTCCGATGGTATGAACATTAACGGTCGCAATGGGTTGGCTTGTGTGACGTTATTATCATCTTTGAAACAACCGATTGAATTACGTCCTTTGCCGGGTTTACCCGTTATACGCGATCTTATTGTCGATATGAAAGCCTTTTTTAAACAATATGAAAAGGTTAAACCCTATTTAGTCAATAACGATCCACTGCCTGCCAAAGAGCGTTTGCAAAGTCCGGCTGAGCGTAAAAAACTCGATGGTTTGTACGAATGCATTTTGTGTGCCTGTTGTTCTACGTCTTGCCCTTCTTTTTGGTGGAATCCTGAAAAGTTTGTGGGCCCTGCGGGGTTATTACAAGCCTACCGTTTTATTGCTGATAGCAGAGATACGAGCAAGGTAGAGCGGTTGGAAGCCTTAGCCGATCCGTTTAGTGTATTTCGTTGTAGGGGTGTAATGAATTGTGTAGAGGTGTGTCCTAAGGGTTTAAATCCAACCCGTGCAATAGGGCATATACGCTCTGAATTATTAGCAGAAGGGAATTAGCGATTATGGCACAAGAATCCTATATTGAAAAGATGCAAAAAAGCTCTTTTTTGGCTGGCCCCAATGTAGCCTATTTAGAAGAAATGTATGAAATTTATTTGCGCGATCCGGGGGCATTAGAAACGGATTGGCGCAATTATTTCGAAAATTTGCCTAAGGTTAATGGGCAAATTGAAGTGTCCCCACGGAGTGTGCGTCAAAATTTTTTGAACTTGGCTAAACAAACAGGGCAAGGTATTGCCTCGGGAATGGCAGATTCGCCGCTGTATTATAAAATCGGTCAGTGGTTCGATGCATATAGGCGCTATGGCCACACGGTAGCCGAGTTAGACCCTCTGGGTTTGGCGCAGCATCCTGCACATCCTTCATTGGATCCTAAGCAGTATGGTTTAACCAGCACCGATCTCAATACCGCGGTGAACCCGCGCGATTTTGGAGTAAAACACTTAGGCGATAGTGCTACGGCACAGGCCATTGGAAAAAGGCTGGCGTTAATGTATTGTGGTCATACCGCATTAGAATATATGCATATCAGCGATCCTATTGTTCTTTCCTGGTTGCGTGCGCGATTTGAAGACGAAGAATTTCACAAATCAACGAGCAATGCAGAAAAGAAAAAAATATTTGAACAGTTGGTGGCAGCCGAAGGTTTAGAAAAATATCTAGGCAATAAATTTGTAGGACAAAAACGATTCGCTTTAGAAGGTAGCGATAGCTTTATTCCCTTGATGGCGGCATTGGTTGAACAGGCGGGTGATAACGGCACCAAAGGGTTTATCATTGGAATGGCGCATCGAGGTCGTTTAAATGTGTTGGTGAATATTTTGGGAAAACCCTCACAAAAATTATTCGATGAATTTTCTGGTATTCATTTGCAAAATGGTCGTTCTGGAGATGTTAAATACCATTTAGGATATTCCACCAATGTGCAAACAAAGCATGGCTTGATGCATTTGGTGCTGGCTTTTAATCCTTCGCATTTGGAAATTATCTCTCCGGTAGTGGAAGGTTCTGTACGCGCTAGACAAGACAGTTTAGGGGATACAAAACGTAATGCTGTTATTCCTGTTATAGTGCATGGCGATGCGGCTTTCATTGGCCAAGGGGTTGTAATGGAAACTTTTACCATGTCACAAGCCCGTGCCTTTAGCACCGGCGGGACAGTGCACATTGTCATAAACAATCAAGTGGGCTTTACCACTAACGATCCACGCGATGCGCGTTCCTCTCGGTATTGCACCGATGCGGCAAAAATGATTGAAGCACCGGTTATTCACGTCAATGGTGACGACCCCGAAGCGGTGGTGAAAGCGGCACGGTTGGCTTTAGATTTTAGAATGCAATTTAACCGTGATGTGGTAATCGATTTAGTAGCCTATCGTCGTTTAGGGCATAATGAAGCGGATGAACCGGCTATCACCCAACCCGTAATGTACAATCTGATACGCAAACGCCCCAGCGTCTTGAGCTTATACGGCGATGCCTTAGAGCAACAGCAGGTGATTACCGCCGCTGAACGTATGCGCTTGGTAGAGGCTTATAGAGCCTTGCTGGATGCGGGTAAATCTACGGTTGCTGTGGTGGATGACAGCCCCTTGAAACAATCGGATTGGGCTCCTTACTCAGATACGGAATGGGATGTGCTTTACGATCAAAAAGTAGATCGTAAAAAGTTGCACCTGTTGGCCGAAAAATTATTGAATTTACCAAAAGGATTTTCTTTGCAGCCTCAAGTTGCTCGCGAGATGCAAGCGCGATTGCAAATGCTAGAAGGCAATGAACCTATTATGTGGGGTTTTGCCGAGAATCTGGCCTATGCCTCATTATTAGATGCGGGTTTTGGCGTGCGCCTTTCAGGTCAAGATTCTGGTCGCGGCACCTTTACCCATAGGCAAGCGGTGTTACACGACTATGAAACGGGACAAGAATATTTACCGCTCGCGCAATGCGTACAAAAAGATGCCCGTGTTGCCGTTATCGATTCGATATTGTCTGAAGAAGCCGTGATGGCCTTTGAATATGGTTATGCCAGCACCGACCCCAAAACCTTGGTGATCTGGGAAGGACAATTTGGCGATTTTGTGAATGGGGCGCAAGTGGTGATAGATCAATTCATCAGTGCGGCCGAACAAAAATGGTCGCGCTTGTCCGGCTTAGCCTTATTTCTACCGCATGGCTATGAGGGCATGGGCCCTGAACATACGTCTGCGCGTTTAGAGCGTTTTTTACAATTGTGTGCGGAGCACAATATGCAAGTATGCGTGCCAACGACACCTGCGCAGTGTTTTCATATGATAAGGCGTCAAATGTTAAGACCTTATCGTAAGCCTTTAATTGTAATGACACCCAAAAGTTTATTACGGCATAAATTAGCGGTTTCAACGTGGGACGATTTAGTAGACGGTACATTCCAACCTGTTATAGGGGAAGTCGATGACCTGCCTACAAAGAAAGTGAAACGCGTGGTATTGTGTGCGGGCCGTGTCTATTATGATCTATTGCAAAAACGTCGTGATGGTGCGCAAAAAGATGTCGCCATCATTCGTATTGAGCAATTGTATCCTTTTCCGGAGGTACAATTGAAAGCGGTTTTAGCGTCGTACCAACACGTTAAAGATATCGTTTGGTGTCAGGAAGAACCGCAGAATCAAGGGACATGGTATTCATTACAGCACGCTATGCGTAAGGCATTGGGCTCTGCTCAAGAATTGCATTACGTGGGTCGTCTTGCTTCAGCATCACCGGCCACAGGGTATCTTGTCAGACATACGGCCGAGCAACAACAATTGGTTACAGATGCACTTAAATTAAAATAAGAGAGGAAATAAAATAATGTCGATTGAAATTAGAGTTCCTGCATTGCCTGAATCCGTTGCGGATGCCACCATTCTCAAATGGCATAAAAAAGCGGGGGATAGTGTAAAGCGCGATGAAACTTTAGTGGAATTAGAAACCGATAAAGTTGTTTTAGAAGTACCCGCACCTGAGAATGGTGTTTTGGCTGAAATCACGGCCGTGGAAGGTAGTGCGGTATTGGCGGATGCGCTTTTGGGTAAATTGAATGCGGGTGCGCCGGGCGTTCCTCAACCGCAAGCCGACAATACAGTGGCGGCAACGGCTGAACAAGAACCACACTTAAGTCCAGCAGTGCGTCGCGCCGTTGCCGAAGGCGATATCAAGGTCCAAGGTTTACAAGGCAGTGGCAAGGGGGGCCGCATCGTCAAAGAGGATTTAGCACAAACCTCAGTCGTTGCCGCGAACACGGTGAGTGTAGGTTTGCGCTCTGAAGAAAGAGTGCCGATGACGCGCTTACGTGCAAAAATTGCGGAACGTTTAGTAGAAGCGCAGCACAATGCGGCTATGCTAACAACCTTTAATGAAGTGAATATGCAAGCAGTCATGGATTTACGCAATCGTTATAAAGATGAATTTGAAAAAACACACGGTGTTAAATTGGGCTTTATGTCCTTTTTTACTAAAGCCGTAGTAGAAGCTTTGAAGAAGTTTCCCGATGTGAACGCCTCGATAGATGGCACAGATGTTATTTATCACGGTTATTATGATGTGGGCATAGCGGTGTCTACACCACGTGGTTTGGTCGTGCCTATTATCCGTAATGCTGAAACATTAAGTTTAGCCGATATTGAAAAAACGATTGCCAATAGTGCCGCGCGCGCTAGAGAGGGCAAGTTAACCGTTGAAGAGATGACCGGTGGCACGTTTACCATTACCAACGGCGGTGTATTTGGTTCATTGATGGCTACACCCATTATCAATCCACCGCAAAGTGGTATTTTAGGCATGCATAAGATCGAAGAAAGACCTGTAGCTGAAAAAGGCGTTGTGGTGATACGCCCGATGATGTATGTGGCATTGTCTTACGATCACCGTATTATTGATGGTCGGGAATCTGTCAGCTTTTTAGTGGCGGTAAAACAATTTTTGGAAGATCCGGCACGGATGCTATTGGCGTTATAATTAAATAATAGGAAACAACAATGAATTTACATGAATATCAAGCCAAAGCACTGTTTCGTGAATACGGTATTCCCGTGCCGCGCGGTGAAGTGGTTTCTAGCGTCGATGAAGTAGCGGCGGCATTGGCCCATTTGGGGGGTGAGCGTTGGGTGGTGAAGGCCCAAGTGCATGCAGGCGGGCGCGGTAAAGCCGGTGGCGTTAAGATTGTTTCGAATAAAGAAGATGTTAAATCAGCGGTTCAAGCATTATTAGGTACGCGTTTAGTGACATATCAAACGGATGCCAATGGCCAACCCGTACATCAAATTTTAATTGAAGAACCTTCGGCCATTGCCAAAGAATTGTATTTGGGTGCCGTGGTGGATAGAGCCTTGCGACGAGTTGTCTTTATGGCATCGACTGAAGGGGGTGTGGAAATTGAAGAGGTGGCGCATAAAGATCCTCAGAAAATCTTAACAACGGTGGTGGATCCTATTGTGGGCTTATTGCCTTTTCAAGCACGCGATTTGGGTTTTCAATTAGGTTTGAATGCAGCGCAAATAAAACAATTCACGCACATTTTGTTAGGTTTAGGCCGATTGTTTACGGACAATGATTTTAGTTTATTGGAAATTAATCCTTTGGTGATCAAGGAAGATGGTGATTTAGTGTGTTTAGACGGTAAAATTAATTTGGATGCCAATGCTTTATACCGCCATCCTAAACTGCGTGAACAACGTGATACTACACAAGAAGACGATCGCGAAAATCGTGCGCATCAGTGGGAATTAAATTATATTGCCTTAGATGGCGACATAGGATGCATGGTCAATGGCGCGGGTCTGGCTATGGCAACAATGGATTTAATTAAATTGCACGGCGGTCATCCGGCTAACTTTTTAGATGTGGGCGGTGGGGCTACTAAAGAACGTGTGACAGAAGCGTTTAAAATCATTTTATCCGATGAAAAAGTAAAGGGTATTTTTATTAATATTTTTGGTGGGATTGTGCGTTGCGATATGATAGCGCAAGGGATTATCAGCGCGGTGAGTGAAGTCAAAACACAACTGCCCGTCGTCGTGCGTTTAGAAGGTAATAACGCCGAATTAGCCGCACAAATTTTAGAAAAAAGTGGTTTAAATGTAATTGCGGCTGATAGCTTTGAAGATGGTGCAAGACGTATTGTTAAAGCGGTGGGAGATAAATAATGGGTATATTAATTAATAAAGACACGAAGGTGATTTGCCAGGGGTTTACGGGGAATCAAGGTACCTTGCATTCACAGCAAGCCTTAGATTATGGAACGAAATTGGTCGGTGGTGTTACACCGGGGAAAGGTGGGCAGCTGCATTTGGATAAACCCGTTTTTGATACGGTGAAAGAAGCGGTCAAAAAAACGGGAGCAACGGCCAGTGTTATTTATGTACCGGCGCCTTTTTGTAAGGATTCCATCGTTGAAGCCATAGATGCGGGTATTGAACTCATTGTTTGTATCACCGAAGGTATTCCTACTTTAGATATGCTCGCGGTACGAGCCTATTTAGATACAAAATCTAATGTTCGCTTAATAGGCCCGAATTGCCCAGGCGTGATTACTCCGGGAGAATGCAAAATAGGTATTATGCCTGGACATATCCATAAGAAAGGACGTGTAGGCATTGTGTCGCGCTCTGGAACCCTGACCTATGAAGCAGTGCATCAAACCACGGCTCTTGGTTTTGGTCAAAGCACTTGCGTGGGTATAGGCGGCGATCCTATCCCGGGGACTAGCTTTGTAGATATACTGGCATTGTTTCAAAACGATCCGCAAACAGAAGCCATCATTATGGTAGGCGAAATTGGCGGGAGTGCTGAAGAAGAAGCGGCGGCCTTTATTAAGGCGCATGTGACTAAACCGGTGGTATCCTATATTGCGGGTGTAACGGCCCCTCCTGGCAAGCGTATGGGGCACGCAGGGGCTATTATTGCAGGCGGTAAGGGTACGGCTAAAGACAAATTTGAGGCTTTGGAGGCTGCAGGCGTGCACACGACGCGATCTCCTGCGCACATTGGGCAGGCGGTTGCTGAAGTCACGGGATGGGAGGTTGTTTAGCGGGAATAGGTCTATAATTGTAATGTTTTCAACGCAGGTGTTAAGCCTATATGGATGATCTAGAAAGTAGTAGTTTTAAAGCCCCACCGGGTGTCAAGGTGGTGACCAGCAAAGCACAATTAGCGAGTGACGACAGACCTGCGCCTGAAATGGCGGCATGGTGTTTGCAACGTAAAAACATCATCGTTTTAAGAAGTGGCATCATCCTCACTTCCGATCCGGGCTCGCGCGATGTGCAAAATTGCCGTATTGCCATGGTCAATAAAAGCATACGTCCTGGCGAAGTTTTAGTCGCGGCGCCTTCCCTCATTAATTCCTTTCTGGAAAACTTAGGCTCTATAAAAGACTATCAAAAAATTCAACAGGATATAGCCGAAGAAATCAGTGGACAACAAAAGCGGTTACGTACTTTGGTGCAAGAAGCCGTTGATGCCGACGTGAGCGATATACACATGGAAATTCGAACCGATGTGTGCCGCATTCGTTTTCGTAAATATGGTGAACTGTATTTGCACGCTGAGTGGTTTCCAAGACTAGGGCGTGAAGTGGCGGCGGTTGCTTTTAATAAAGAAACCGACCACGCTACGGCGCATTTTAATCCTTTGATACCTCAAGATGCGGCTATGCCATTGAAGGTGAAATCTGGCGACATACGTTTGCGTTTGGCCAGTATGCCTGCACATGGCGGTTTTGATATGGTTATGCGGATTTTGGGTACTGAAAAAGAGAGCACTATTGTCTCTTTAGAAGACTTAGGCTATACCTTAGAACAAATTTATATCATCAAGCGCGCTATACAAATGCCGCACGGAGCGGTCTTATTATCGGGGCCTACAGGTTCTGGTAAAACCACCACCTTGGCGGCATGTTTACACCTGATTAAAAACACACGTAAGGTGTATACGATTGAAGATCCGGTTGAAAAAGTGGTGCCTAGCGCGACGCAGGTGCCGGTTAATGTTAAAACAGACGATAGAAGCTTTGCCAGTTTTGGTCGCGCCGCATTGCGTATGGATCCCGACTACATAGTATTGGGGGAAATGCGTGATGAAGACACCGCGAATGTTATGTTGCGCGCTACCATCACGGGCCACTTGGTGTTTTCAACCATACATACCAACTCAGCACCCGGTATTATCCTACGATTGGCAGATATGGGGATTTCCTCAGTCATGTTAAGCGATAGTAATGTGTTGGTATGCCTTATTTTCCAACGTTTAATTGCGGTGTTGTGTCCACATTGTAAAATCCCATTAAAAACAGCTAAGGCGCATACTGAAGAAATGTATCGTTGGAAGTTGATTTTTGGTGAAGCGGTGGAGCATTTGTATGCACGTAGGCCTGGCGGTTGTAAGCAATGTGGTAGTTCAGGGTTGTTAGGTCGTAAAGTCGTTGCTGAAGTAGTTTGGGTCGATGAAAAAGGCCGTGAATTTATTCAAAAGTTAGATATTCTCTCCTGGGAGCGTTATTTGCGCTCTATGGGTTGGCTCACGTATCGTGACAGGGCCGTGGCGATGGTGCGTGAAGGTATAGTGGATCCTTTCGACGCTGAAGCCTTGATAGGCGAAATGAGCCTTACTGATGAGAGCAAAGGCTTTGATTACAATGTTGCGCGTGAGCAAATGGAAAAAGATGAGATGCGTAAGAAAAATTGCTAGTTATACACGCGAAACACTAGCGGATATGCTTTTGTCTCATCGTATGAGACAATTTTAAGCAGAAGCATTACAAACAAACGATATACAATGATGACTATAATGAGCACACATACACTTTACTCCAATCATCCACATGCTTATCCACAGATTCTGTGGATAAGTTTTGATTAAAAACAATACAGCACTATTTGCCCATACTTTCTTTGTACGAAATTTCTTAAAAGGGTGGGCAATTCCCTCGCTTTTTTATGCTACCAACAATCCGAAGCAGTGGCATTAGGTTCTGTAAAGCTGCGCTGCCCCAATTGATTTATCGTTAGAGTGCCGCAGCTATCGCCGCTTTGTGCTCCAATGGGAGCGGCATTGGCGGTATACGTATTGCCTGAAAGATTGGTAATATTCAAATTATAGTAACCTTCCGTGGAAGTTTCTTTTACGCCCAACTGGGCTAGAGTAGCACCATCATAACGCTTATTTTCGCTAAAATATTGATCCATACGATGGGTTAAATCTAATAAGGCACTTTGCCCATCACTGCGCCTGCTGCGTTCTAAGTAGGCCGTATAACTAGGATACGCAATGCTCGCCAAGATGCCAATAATGGCAATGACAATCATGAGTTCAATCAGGGTAAAACCAGAAGAGCGGTATTTCATGCTGCAGATGTTCCTTATTTCTAAAGAGTATATGACAAAAAAAGGGGCGGGGTCAATAAAATAAACGTTTAAACATATGTTTTTTACTCTTATTATTAAGATCCTTTAATGTACGTAAAAAACAAATAGGAATGAGCCTTGTACTCAAATATGTTATCATGTTGCATCAAACAAAAGAGGTTTTTATGTGGTTTAAAAATATACTAGCGTATCGGGTGTTGAATCCATTCGAATACAGTGCCGAAGAATTGCATGAGTTGTTGGCAGATTTACCCAGCAGGCCTTGCGGTCAATTAGAACATTTGACCATAGGTTGGGCCCCCCCTTTAGGGGTAGGTCATGATCGCTTAACGCATGAGGCTGCGGGTTGCATCATGCTGGCATTGCGTAAAGAAGAAAAATTATTACCGCAAAGTGTGGTACGTGAGCAAGTACAACAAAAGTTATTGATATTAGAGCAAGAAGGACGTAAGGTAAGTGCTAGGGATAAGCGCTCCTTGCAAGAAGAGGTAACGTTACATTTATTGCCTAGAGCCTTTGCCAAAGGCGATATCACCTATGCCTATTTTGATAAACGCCATCAATGGTTAATAATAAACGCCAGCCGTCGAGCGAAAGCCGAAGAATTTATTATTTTATTGAAAAAATCCCTGCCTAATATTCAATTAGAAGCCATTACGGTGGAAAATTCTATTAGCCGTACGCTGACGCAATGGGCTATTGAAGGCAAATCGGCTGAGGGTTTTGAGTTTAACGATTATTGTGAATTACACGATCCACGCCAGGCTAAAAATGTGATTAAATGTTTGAATCAAGCCGTAGAAAGTGAGGAAGTCACGCAGCATTTATTGGCGGGAAAAGAGGTATTCAGAGCCAAATTCATGTGGCGTGAACGCTTGGGCTTTATTTTAGAGAACGATTTTAGCATTAAGCGCATTCAGTTTACCGACTTAATTCAAGAAGAAGCGGTGGAAGTGGGCAATGAGACTACGGTCGATCAATTCGATGCTGAATTTGTATTGTGCAGTGGCGAGTTTGCAGCTTTTTTACCTGCCTTATTGGCGGCTTTAGACGGGGTTGAGGAAAAAATAGTATCGGCTTCGAAAAAAGTTGCAATTCCAGCGTAGAGATAGGCTCCTGTGCATGCCTATATTTAGCATGGGCAACTGCATTTAGCATGGGGGGGGCAATGCCCGGATTTGCAAATCAATTGGGTGCAGTTCCTTTGGAGCGACGTCATTAACCGACTATTCCTGGTTCAGCGGCATATAAACGCCGCTTAGATTGCTGTTGATAAAACGATAAATAGTTTTCAAAATCGCCACTGGATTTTATTGACCGTAATTTGAGTATTGCTTCAGCACCTTGAAGCCCCCAACGAGCACCTGTGATGTCTAAGCGATCATTGATTAAATGGCGACAAGCCCCTTCAATAACCCCCGTTGCAATTGGGAATCCTGCAGTTATATTCTGATGTTAATGGATGGTGGCGGTAGCAATTCCAGCCGACGCTACGTATTTAAAGAAGGCTTGCAACATCTTGTTAATGAAATCGGGATAGAAATTCGAATTGCTCACTACCCACCCTATACTTCAAAGTGGGATCCGATTGAACATAGAGTTTTCCCGCATCTCACACGGGCAATGCAGGGTGTGATCTTGAACGATCATACTATGGCTAAGCAGTTGATTGAAAAAACACACACTAAAACTGGATTGAGCATCAGTGTGAGCATTATCGATAAAGTTTATACGTTAGGAAAAAAGGTGGCGGATGGTTTTAAAGACTCAATGAAGATTGTTTTTGATGAGATTCTCGGGCAGTGGAATTATAGAGCAATACCCATGTCTGGATCCTCATAAAGCTTCCAAGAAGAGGAAGTTATTTCGGGCACGATCCTAATCCGCTTTGTAAGCGTTTACCAAGCTACCGGCTTTAGCCGGTAGTGATTGACATTATCCGATTGTTACAGGGCTATCGCATCTAAATGCGTATAAAAGAACCAATGAATGGTCTTTCTTTAAGCATTTGGCTTGTTTTCATGTCCTTTACTTTAGAATTTACATCCATTAAGCAAAACAGGTACTTGATTTAATGAATCTCTGCCAATAAATGCACCGTTAATTGTCAAAAAAGGAACGTAATTTAGATATCTGGCTTTTTTGTCAATACCCCTTTAGCACTTTTCCTCACGATTTAGATGCGATAGCCCTGCGATTGTTACTATTTATCTTGTAGGGCAGCGATTATTTATGCTAGAATGGCTATTGTGTAATCGATTTAATGAAGAAAGAGAGTTTTTGATGCTACGCTATCTAGACCCAAAAAGTGATTTAGTCTTTAAAAAAGTCTTTGGGAAACACCCGGCTTTGCTCAAAAGCTTTTTAAATGCGGTTTTGCCATTGCCACCAGGAGGCCTCATTGAAAGCCTGGAGTATCTGCCTACAGAGAATGTACCAGATCTGCCCAAGGTAGAAAAACGCAGCATCGTGGATGTACGTTGTTATGACGAAAAAGGACG
>VFJV01000054.1 GCA_009885895.1 Gammaproteobacteria bacterium | reverse complement strand
TCCTCAGGATAAATAGCATAAACCAAAACCCAGTGCCCTCCCCCTAAGTTAACAGGAATAATAACTCTTCGCTTGGCAAACGCACCTACCGGACTTTCTCCACGCTCTTTATGATAAGCCGCCATGTTATCCCTCAAGGTGTTATTACCGTCTCCCCAATCAGTTCCTAACATTGGATCCAAGAAAGCTACTTCAGGATGCTTACCTATATAGTGCGTAAGCAAGTCTATTATTTCCTCGTCACTGTACCAGGGGTTGCTTACACGATGTGCAGCATTACCCACACGATTCATCATAGGGCCGTTAAAATTGCTTGCATCCATCAATGAGAAATGGATTAAGATGTCAGGATAAGTATTAGCCACAACCATTTCAGGGAAATCTTTCCACCGCAAATCCCCTTCTTGAACACTATCAAGCCGAGCTGCACCTAACCTATTTTTACAGCCCTCATCCCAAAGAAAAAGCGCTTTTAACTGACATTCGATATACGCCCTCAAAGCAGATTTCACTGTTTCAGGGCATTCCGATATTTTATCCTCTGTATGCAGTTGGGCTAATTTTTGATACAGCGCAAGATAATCTATTTTTTTATCGACAATATAGGTTATCGCTTGTTCTGCCTGAGTCTTTTCTTTATCGCTTAGAGATTCACCCGCAATCATCTTTTGATAACAGGCAAAAATGGCGGCCAGATGTTGGTATTCTTCTGAAATAGCGCTTACCTGAGCCTTCTTTAGAATGTCTACTCTAAATGCGAACAAGGTATTTTGTACAAAACGCTCTATGACCGCATTGATACTCCCGGTGTTGAATTTTTTTATCTCTAGTCCCAGCTTCTCCCGCGCTAACTCAAGCTGGCGGTTATGGCTCATCACATAAGTACGGCATAAACGTCCTCGTGCCCCCTGGGGACAAGAAGGCTTATCTTCTGCCAGTAAAGCATCCTCCTTACTGTCCATATTATGAATGCGGCGAATATCCGCTAATTGTGCTACCAATAACTCCAAGCAACCCGATTTTTTGGCCATTTCATAGCAATACGCTACCATGCTACCAAAACCCATGTCCGGATCATCGAAATAGGGATTAAATGATCCTCGCAGCAGCGGGTCTCTTTTAAGAAGTCTCAATGCCGTATAATAACGGGCTATTGCCATTTGCTGCTCAGTCATGTCTTCCAGGCATTCTTCTACGTTTGTTTGCTCTACTTTTGCATTAGTGCGGACTTTTTTCGTGTAGCGATACTCGGGAATAAACTGTTTACTGGCAGCTTTTCCGGAATATTCCCCCAGCGAACGCAACTTTTCTTCAATGTATCCAATCAATTCGCCATAAGAGACACCTACATTAATTCCTGGGAAGGCCTTTTTCGCAGCTTCATAAACAGGGGCTGCTTGAGATGGATACATCATGGAACTCTCGTCGATCCGCAGATCGCTGTCAGCAGTCATGTTTTGCTGCTTAGGCACAATCCAAAGGTGGTAATAATCATGGCAACAATGCGAAATCAAGAAATCAAATTCTAAACTATCGGGTAAAAATCCCTGTTGATGGCCATACAAAAGCCCTATCATAGGCTCAGAAACCGGTTTAGAGTTATATTTGCCATTTCTTAAAATAATTTCAATAAAGTTTTTCCAACTTTTGCCTTGTGTTGTTTCATCTCGCGGGTCTGGATTATAGCGGTGTAAGATCTTTCTCATTAAAACTACATCGCCACTCAAAACCGCCAGTCCAGCCAATTCCAGAATATTTTCGTCGCCAAGTGATCCGGGTTTCATTCCCCATTCTGTCAAGGCACTGATAATATAGGGATCAGCAATATCATTTCGTTTTACAAACTCGAAGGTAATCTTCATAGATTCATTTGAACCACCGGTAGCGCTAAGTTTTATCTTGAGTTCGTCAATCAGCAGATTGTTAAAGATCCAATTATCCAAATCCAGTTGGTATGCTTGTGACGCTCCGGATATCAACTTAAATATATTTTCGCTAAAAAACTGTTCTTCTTCCTCTTGGGTTAAAAGAATCGTTGCTCCTGGATAATCTCCCTTACAAAGGAAATAATGCACTATCTTCGGCAACACTTTAGGATCTATTGAATATTTGGAAAACAGATAGTGTATGGGTTTATTCATATCTAACGCCGGATTGCTTTGCGAAACAGCCAACAATTTTTCTACATCCCTCGCATGCCCCTCTTTCCGTAAAACGAAAGTACGTATAGAAATGCAGTTTTTTAGCTGCTCCAGCAGCCTATCGTCTGAATTAAGAGAATTAAAGTCTGCTACGCCATGCCCATGAGAAGACATAAAAACACCTCGCTGAAATAATTTATTATAATAAGTAGGGAATTTTAGGACAGTTTCAAAGAAATGTCAACAGAAAGTCTTCTCCAATATGAACTGAGTCTGAACCGGTACTCGTGATTCCAACAAGAAATGGGTCTGAGCGGCGTCGGGTTGCATAAAATATGCGCATTCCTCATACTAAGAG
>VFJV01000017.1 GCA_009885895.1 Gammaproteobacteria bacterium | reverse complement strand
GATCTGCCGTAGGGGCAACCCCCTGTGGTTGCCCATCTAGGGCAGGCACGGGGGCCTGCCCCTACGAAAAGATTCCGTTACGTCTTTAAGAGCCGAGCGTTTTACTAAACTTCCGCGACAACCACTTTCTCACGCCGATCTCGTCATTGCGAGCACCCTAATCATCGGTGATGATAAACAGTAGAAAAGAAATAACGACAGGATCTGCCGTAGGGGCAACCCCCTGTGGTTGCCCATCTAGGGCAGGCACGGGGGCCTGCCCCTACGAAAAGATCCCGTTACGTCTTTAAGAGCCGACTGTTTTACTAAACTTCCGCAGCAACCACTTTCTCACGCCGATCTCGTCATTGCGAGCAAATGAGTACTGGATCTATAATAGAAAATGTGGCCGGCGGCAACAATGAAATGATTACGCTACGCTAAACCAAACGAATGCAGCGCGGCAATCCAGTAAAAGACTCATTCTATAGACTCAAAGTTAATTTTCATCATTCAACCGCTGGATTGCCACGCCTGTTCGCTGCGCTCACCGGCTCGCAATGACGGGTGCGTAGTCACATCACACCTCTTGTTTGTATTTTACAATGCTGTCTGGAATAATCGATTCGACGCGTTTTTTAACCCCGCCATCAACTCATAGCATTCTTGCAATTCTTAGGCACGGTTCAAAACAGGTGTACACTGGTTTTGAAGCATGCCAAATTTTGCGTTAACCTCCTCCTGGCGCATTCTTCCGAGACGAACTCGCCTGTATCGATTTAATGTCGTCCTTCAAGGTATCTTCGGATTTTAAGGATTGCTCTTTTAGGATCTCTTTAGCCTTATCCGCCGGTAAAGATCTAAATTCAGACGCCGTATACTCAACGTTATCCTTACACCGTATTTTCTGCTCACCACCTTGACGCGCACCCGAAAGCGTAAACATGGCGCTTATAAACGTATCTTTTAAGGCCTCGTTTTTGCCATTAAACAGCGTACTCAGATACAGATCGCGAGCATTGGACATGGCCTTAGATTTTGCCTCGCTGGGGTTTCGACCAAAGGATGAAGATTCATAGTCCTTTGCATTCTTCGCTAAATCCTTGTACGTATTCCACATCGCCGTTTCTGGGTGCTTCTCATCATACGCTTTAAAGCTAGGAACAAAACCGGCTTGCAACAAGGCAGACATATGCGCCGCTTCTCGTTTAGCCCTTTTTTCGCCTCTAAATAGGGTTCCATCGTAGCTATTCAACTGAAAAGTACAGGCTTTATTCTCTTTCTTTGCCTCATCCCCTAATATGAGTTTTTTTGCGGCAGTCACACTGGCCGCTGGCGCAAGCTCGGGGGCCGCCGATATAGAAACACGCGTTTTACCGGAAGCCTCTTTAGAATAAATAATTTCCGAAGCCAAATACTCTTTTCCTTCGGGAGTTTTTTGCATCATTCTAAGGCTTATGCTTCCTTGAGTGGTATCTTCTGTTATCTTATATCCATCTTGGGTTAAATCATTTAGACTTTGCCCATCTATGAAGCGTGCGGCCTTTATCTCTGCGTCTTCTGTAAATTTTCCGCCCTTTGTATACTCCGTCAGCACTGTTTGTGCATTAAGGTTAGTTCTAAACAGGCCAGCCAAAAATTGTCTGCGCACGTCTACAAAATCCACATTCACCGTCACCGAGGAGTCTTCTTTGGCTATACGCGGATCTTTGTTACCGGCTTCGGCTAATGCGTTGAGCAAGGCTGTAGCCTTGGACCCCGTAATGTTATTTTCCAACAGCCCTGCCCTGATATTAAAGGCCACTTTCTCGGCAACCCCACTCAAGGCGTAACGCGGATCGGTCTTGGCGTCGTTAATGGCTTTTGTTAAATCGTCTAATGCCGTATCTTTTTTCGCAGGATCTTCCAGTAATTCTAGTTGCCCCTTCACATAGCGGGATAAAGACTCGATAGGCTTATTTTTTGTCTCCCCATTCTTATGCGCCACATAAAACTTCACGCTGTGATCGTTTCTATTTTCAACCCCTACTACGGTAAGTTCTCCTGTAGCAAGGTTGGCTTTAAAACGATTTGCGGCTATCTCACTCACTTCGTGTTTTTCCAAGTATGTCTTGAAGCGGGTGCGTGCCGAAGGATCAGCAATCACCGCATAGGATTTTGGCCTGTAGCCTTTTTTTATCGCTTCATATTGAGTAAGCCCATTTTCACGAAAACGATCTAACCAATAATCGCTTATTTTTTCTCCATCCACAAATTCTTTCGCCACAAACTCGGCCATTCTTTTGTCTACATCGTCCTTTGTACGGTCTAGTTTAAGCGTAGGTCTTAAAATAGACATCGCTTCTTGATAACGCTGATAAAGCTTATCGTCTTTAGCAATGAGCTTTGGGTTAAAATCCAGCAAATGGTACATGTCGTATTTTGCGATTATTGCGCGCTCGGCAACGGTTTTGCCTTCACGGGCCAACCTATCCGCAGGCGTGGCGATACCCGTTTGCCCATGCACTGCGCGCGTCGCATTCCATTTAGCCAATGCGGCGTCTAAGGCGGTATCGTCTTTTGTATTACTACTATTAAGCTCGTCTATAACCGCTTGTGATTGTGCTTTTGCATCTGCGATTTTTTGGGTTAATTGAATACGGTCTTTTTCTGCACCGGCCGCAGCGTTTCTATGGATAACAGTTAACTCTGCTTCCACCCTTTCCAGCTCCAACGCAACTTCTTCCTTTATTGTGGCTCTTTCGATTTTCAGTTTTTTAACGTTTTCGGCCTGCAACCAAACTTTATCGGTGCATTCTTTTACTGTACGCTCTGCGGCATCCAATTCGATTGAGCCTGGTTGACCCCTTTTCGTAACCAGATCCACTTTTGCCGCGTCTAGTTCGCGCAGGCCAGCGTCGAATAAGGGGGCAGCAATACGGAGCTCAGCATTAATAGCATGCACACGCAAACGTTTATAGTCCATATTCCATTCGTGGATCACAGCATTTGCATCGGCTTGCAATTCGGCCGGGGCCAACTCTCCTAGCGCAATCATTTTATCTTTCAATGCTTGAATTTTATGTTTAACATCATCAAGACGTTCTTGCCGATCGCGTTGATTACTTACCTTATTTAAGGCGGCTAAGGCCTTCCCTTCTGCAGGAGCATCTTTAGATTCCCTTGCTCGCATTAACTCGTCGATTAAAGGGCATATCTTTTTTTCTTTTTCCTGAAAGGCTTTTACAGCCGTTTTGGCCTCTTCTAAAGCACTGTTGGCAAAATGCTTTTCTACCCGATCTTTAAGTGGTATTCTGGAGGACGCTCTAGTTTCTAACGAAACCACTGGAGGTAACTTAACCTCCGGCTCCACCGACTTTTGGGCATAAGGAATCAAATCGGCGTGTGTAGCGCGTAGGGTGTCGTTGGCTTTTTTGGCTTTGGTTAAATTGGTTTTGGCTTGCGTGTTCTTTGTTTGTAAGGTAAGTGTCCATTCTCGAATACCCTCCGCATACGGATCCCGACCACCTTCAGCCTCCAACTGAGCAATCCTTCTTTCCCACGCTCTTTCAATCGACTTAAAATCAGCCCCTACTACCGCGGCCTGAATGGCTTTTTCAGACTCCTCCAGCATGTTAAAGCACGTGTGTATTTTTCGGGGGAGATCTTCTATTTTCGTTTGTTCCTCTGCGGTTAACGTACCGGGATCTCTAGCCTTTAAAGGCTTCAGCTCATCGGCGTGTTTGTCAATTTCTTTTTGCAAACGATCGATTCGACCAAAATGATAATTGCCGGTAGCCCCCCTTCTTTGCCTAGCCTCATTAATGCTTAACTGTTCCGGCACAAAGTCTAGATTTGATTTTTCGGCTTTCAGTTGGTCCATTATCTGCTGGCCGTCAGCGCCCATCGCTTTGAATTCATCCCATTTACCATTAAGAGCTCTCACTCTAGCGTTAACATATTCCTTCTGTTGCAAGGTTGCGAGTTCGGTTTCTTGATCTTTAATGTCATTTCTTAACCCGACGATTTCGTCTGGGCTTGTTCCATCTATAATGGCTTGCTCTAACTCACACTTAAGGGAATTAATTCTCTCTAAGTTAGTCTCTAGGGCCTCCCAATAAAGCCCCAGGCCACCCTCCTTGGTGTATATATTGTTCACGCTGCGTTGGAAGTCCGCCACTGCTTCATTTTTTAGTTCTGTTTTTTTAGCGTTCAGGGCATCGATTGCAGCATTTATATTACCCAAAACCACGGGAACCAGATTTATAATACCCTCTATTCCGTTGATCTTAGGGTTCGTCGCAGCGTTTCGTGCCTCTTCAACCACTACCCGCTGCGCTTCTAGCTCCGCTATTCGCCCATCGATTGTGGCTATGTTGTGCGCTAGGGTTTGACCTGCTTGGATCGGTTTATTTTTTAGTTCCCATGCCTGAATAACAGCTTTATGCAAAGCATCAGCCTTCTTCTTATTCTCCAGCGCAGCGTCTCTGGCACTTCGTAGCTCACTTATTGCGGTGTGTAATTGGTTCAGCTTCGTCGTAGCATCGCGTCGTGCGCCATCAATGTCTATTATGTCTATTAATGCTCCAGGAACAGCATAAGTAACCCCGGGTGGCACATTTTTTGCATTCTCCAACGCCTTCTGAAGTGTTCTGTACGCCACATCCATCGACCCTTCCTCACCCATCTTCGCCCCTACCAGCGCAGGTGCCCCAGCAATTATAAGGTCCGGCGCTTCCTGGATTAAGCTATTCGCTGCTGCTGTCTCCCGAGCCGCCGCCCGCGATGCATCATAAAGTTGTCGGGTTAATTCTACGCTTCGCAGCCTCGCTTCTGCTTTTTGTTTCTCCCCAGCTACCTTTTTTTGGGCGTTTCCCACCGCCCTCTGCGCAAACTGAAATTGAATATTTAGCCCCTGTTCTTCAGGCAAAACCAGATCACCGCTGTGTACATCACCCTGTATAGCATCAAGATTTTGCTTCTCCTGATTCAAAGAATCTTCTAACTCCACCGCCCGCCGGATTATCCCATCTAAATCCCGCTCCTCCACTACCGTATCTATTTCGCGATTGCAGTAAGCGGCAATCCGCAGGCCACTTACGATAAATTTTGCACTCGTTATTTGATTGAATGCTGTTTCTGCTGCTTCTCTTTGCTCAACTATACCCGGAGCAGCTAAATTCCTGGCCTCATGAATTGCATTCCTAATAGCGCGTTCTTGCACGTCTAGCTCTTGATCTAGATTCTGGAACCCTGCGTCTGGATCTGCTGCTGCTGCTGCTGCTTGTATCCTTCCCGACACGGTGTTCACTAATGCGTTTGTCGCGGCGGTTGCTTCAACGAGTCTTGTTTCTTCCCGCCGAGGTGGTCGTGCTGGTGCTGGTCGTAACGGCGACGGGCTCGGACTCGGACTCGGCGACGGACTCGGCGACGGACTCGACGACGGACTCGGCGACGGCGACGTCGGGCTCGGCGACAGCGACGACGGGCTCGG
>VFJV01000074.1 GCA_009885895.1 Gammaproteobacteria bacterium | reverse complement strand
TCATAGAGCGCGAAGGCTTGGTGCAAGAAAATGACAGTGCCGCTTTAGAAAAAGTAATCGACGAACTTATGCTGGCGAACCCCTCGCAGTTGGCCGAATACCGATCCGGTAAAGATCGCTTATTTGGCTATTTCGTAGGCTTAGTGATGAAACAAACTGCGGGCAAAGCCAATCCCGCGCAAGTGAATGCGTTGCTGAAGAAAAAATTAGTTTTAGGATCATGCGCGAAATAACCTCCCGATCTGGCTTTCAGGCAGGCGCTAGATTTGACTGTTTTTGTTTGAAAAAAATGCGCGCATAGTGATCTATGTAAGCATTTTTTTTTAAACAAAAACGGTCAAAGGTAGCCCTGGATGGAAGATCAGATCGGGAAGTTACTTCGCGCATGATCCTTACTTCCTATAATGCCGCATCATCCGTTGTCGCTTCTGTTGTTGCCCCGGCGTTAAAACATTCTTCTTGCCTTCATAGGGATTGCTATCCGTTTTAAATTGTAAGCGTATAGGGGTGCCCACGATTTTAAGTGCCTTATGATACACATGCATTAAATAGCGTTTATAGGTCTCAGGCAGAGCTTCCGTTTGTTTACCGTGAATGACGATGATCGGCGGTTGATGACCGCCTGCATGGGCTAAACGCAACTTAATGCGCCGGCCATGCACCATGGGTGGCTCATGACGCGTGGTAGCATCTTGCAAAATCGTTGTTAGGCGTCCCGTGCTCAATTCTATACGAGCCGAACGGTACGCTTGTTTAATGTGCGTATAGAGATCGCCCACGCCCGTACCGTGCAATGCTGAAATGCACTGGATTTTAACATAGTCTACAAAATGGAAAGCATCTACTAACCCGCCACGCACAGTCTTCTTCGTTTCGGTATCTAAACCATCCCATTTATTCACGGCAATAACCAGAGCGCGACCCGCTTCAATAATATAATTGAATAAACGCTGATCTTGCTGAGAAATTTCTTCACGCGCATTTAAAACCAAAATAGAAACATCGGCAGATTCAATCGCTTGTAACGCTTTAATCACCGAGAAAGTTTCAACCGTTTCCGTTACTTGTGCGCGTCGCCTCACACCCGCGGTATCGATGAAGGTGTAATCCTCACCATGGTGCTGATGTGGAATATAAATACTGCTGCGTGTGGTTCCGGGCATATCGCAAACAATAGTCCGATCTTCTCCCAATAACCGATTGATTAAAGTAGATTTACCTACATTAGGCCTACCGACAATCGCCACTTTAATTCCAGTATACCGAGCTTCTTCTTCTAGATCGTCTTCAGGCTTAGGTATTTCACTTAACACCGTTTCCAACAAAATATTGACACCACGACCATGGCTAGCAGCAATAGCATGTACCTCGGTAAAACCCAATTGGTAAAAATCCGCTACAACCTCGTCAATGACTTTACCATCGACTTTATTCACCACTAGATGTATTTTCTTACCCAAGCGCCGTAATTCATTCGCAACATCCACATCGGCACTGGTGACGCCCGATTTAGCATCGACCATAAATAGCAAAATATCAGCTTCTTGCATAGCCAAACGTGCCTGCGCTTCCGTTAAATGCTCAATATCCAAAGCTGCCTCGCCTACTCCACCGGTATCGATAACGATAAAACGTTGCTCATTGATGCACCCCTCACCATATTGACGGTCGCGCGTCACACCCGGCTCATCAGCAATTAAAGCATCGCGCGTGCGCGTAATTCTGTTAAACAAGGTGGATTTGCCTACATTAGGCCGGCCCACAATAGCAATAACGGGTAGCATGGTCACTCCTACAAGCTGTAGGCGGCCACAGCGCCTTTATTAGCCATAACAAAAACAGTATTCGCATCGGCAACCGGGTTTGAAGCTATACCCGTTTTATCCATTTGTACCCGCGCAACAAAATGCCCATCGGTTTGACTTAACCAATGCACATCGCCTAGTGTATCCGCAACCACTACATTTTCACCCACAATAACCGGTGCCGTTAAGCTACGGCCTAATAATTTAGTTTGCTGCCACAATACTTTACCCGTAGCAGGATCAAATGCCCATACACGCCCTTGGGTATCCGTCACAAAAAGTGCGGCATCGCTCATAGCCAAACCACTGCGCGTAGACAATTTATGCTGCCAGATGACTGAGGCTTTAAATTTATCTATTGCCATTACATTACCTTGATAGCTGCCTACATAAATCACATTTCCTTTAACCAGAGGATTAGCATCAATATCAACCATACGCGAGATATCAGAAACACCGTTAGGCTCTGCAGTTGAGCGTTGCCACAGTAATTGACCTTTATCTAAAGTAACTAAAGTAATTTTTCCATCGGCACTGCCTTGAATAACAATATCCTCGTTTATAACCGGTGAACTGCCCCCTTGTAAGATCATCGAAGGCACATTGCCTTCATAACTCCAGATTCGAGTCCCATCGTCCGCATTAAAAGCCAGCATTTGCTCATCAATGGTCTTAACCACCACTTTAGCACTACCATAGGCAGGCGCCGAAAAACTTCTATTCGGTAAACTCGCACTGAATAATTTGGTCCCATTGCTGGCGTTAAACGCCAATAATTCACCCTGATTATTATTCACAAACAGTTTAGCATCGCCCACGGCAAGTCCTGAACTCAACGGTACGCTGGCCTTTTTCTTCCATAGAACATGGCCATTTTTCGCATCGTAAACAACCATAGCGCCATTTTGGCTGGCGGTGTACAGCTGTCCATCGAGTACTACCGGTGCATAATTAATGCTGGTATTGCCGTTGCCATTACCCGTCTGACCACGCCATACGGTCTTAAGGGTTGAAGGATTCTGTATCGCCGTAAGGGGTTTAGCGCTAACTTTATCTGCATCGCTGCTGCAAGCACCGAGTGCCAACAAGACCACAGCCCCTAATAAAATCGATCGCATTGCATTTTTGTTCATATTTTCCTCGCTCGGTTAATTCATTTGTGTCAGTTGTGGATCGCTTAACTTCATTTGCAACATCCTTTGTAAACCTGAAAACTGACTAGCCCCCTTTGATGCTGACTCATAGGCGTTTTTTGCTTGTCCATATTGTTTTTGCGCTAAAAAAATATCGCCTTGTATCGTTTCAATTAAAGGCGCGTAGGTTTTATCGTCTACTTTTTTTAATACCGCTTCAGCATCGCTTATTTTTTGTTGTTCCAACAACACTCTGGCTAATCGAATACGCGCAATTTGGCGAAAAGAATCCACCTTGCTGTGGTCTATAACCCATTCCAATGGGCTATCTGCCTTATCATACTGCCCGGCATTCACCGCTATTTGTGCCGCAAAAAATTGCGCCATACTAGCATAGGGTGTTTTGGGATAGTTTTTAACGATATCATTAGCCACAACGGTGATTTGTGGATTGTTTGCATCGGAGGTTAAATTCAGCAAAGCCACATACGCATTGGCCGCTTTTTCAGACGCTACAACCCGCTTGCCCATAAAAAATTGAATGCTATAAAATAAAGCAATGCCTAAGACCAAGCCTATGATTATAGATAAGGCATATTTTTTTAACCACGATTTAACGGCTTGCGCTTGGTCATCTGCATTATAATATTCTTCCATTATTAACAACTCCTAAGCTTTTCTAAAAAAACGAATAATTCTGTTGTAGGCATTTTAGCTTGTGCGGCCTGTTCATCGCGCAAATGTTTTATGGTTACGCTTTTTCCTGCACATTCTTCCTCGCCTATAATTACAGCCCATTTTGCGCCGGATTTATCGGCTTTTTTAAATTGATTCTTAAAGCTCGAATCGCCACAGTCTGTCAGTACACGCCAATCTTTAAACTGCAAACGGATGCTGCGTGTCACTTCTAGCGCATAAAGCCGCGCCGCACCCGGTGTGCTGACTACATAAAGGTCTGCGCTTTGACTTAAATTTTGTTGCTGCAATTGCAACAATAATAGTATGCGCTCTAGACCCATGGCAAAACCAATAGCCGGTACAGATTTTCCGCCCATTTGCTCCACCAAGCCATCATAGCGCCCACCCGCGCAAACGGTACCTTGCGCGCCTAATTCACTTGTAACCCATTCAAATACGGTGTGCGTGTAATAGTCTAAACCGCGCACCAAGGCAGGATTAATTTGGTACGCAATACCCAGGGCATTTAAACCGGTACAAACTCCATCAAAATGCGCTTTAGCCTCATCGTCTAAATAATCGCTAAGCTTAGGTGCATCGCTAATAATTTTTTGTGTTTGTTCCTCTTTACTG
The DNA here is from genome assembly GCA_009885895.1 of Gammaproteobacteria bacterium. Lineage (GTDB taxonomy): Bacteria > Pseudomonadota > Gammaproteobacteria > UBA1113 > UBA1113 > VFKP01. Next base: position 14,261 of record VFJV01000074.1, on the reverse strand, counting down.
TCTAGAATACGCAAAGGGTTGGTTTGCAAACGCCGTTGGCTATCTTCATCCAATTCATGGCGATATTGGTTTAAATACTCTACCAGTTTTTCTTTGTGGGCACGGCGCCCAACTGAAGTTCCCAGCGTGTTGATTTGCAATACCAACGGTGCCTGCAATGATAAATTGTGCCATAGCGCTTGAGATAATAAAATTATTTCTAAATCAATATCGGGCCCCATCACTCCAAAGGCTTCGACCCCCAATTGATAAAATTGACGATAACGTCCTTTTTGTGGTCGCTCATGTCTATACATAGGGCCCATATACCACCAACGCTGCACCCCTTGCGTTAATAGTCCATGCTCTAAACCCAAACGCACTGCGCTCGCAGTCCCTTCTGGGCGCAATGCTAGGCTATCGCCATTTCTATCGTTGAACACATACATTTCTTTTTCAACAATATCGGTGGCCTCGCCGATATTACGCTTAAATAATTCTGTCTTTTCTAATAGGGGTGTGCGAATTTCATCATAACCAAATGAATGGACCGTTTGACGAATGCTATTTTCAACCTGGTGCCACAAGGCACTCTCATGGGGTAAGACATCATTCATCCCTCGTATTGCTTGGATATAGTCAGCCATTTTACCCTTTACTCATATTAATCTGCACCGAACCGTGGGGCCTGTCCATCGACTATAGGCGCATGCGCGCGGCTCAAATTAGATTTCGAGGATGTTTTGTTTTTTGGCATTCCCTCAGAAGGAGCGGTTGTGCTTTTAGGCTGCAATGTTCCTGCATTTGTACTGCTATTACTTACCGCACCCCCTGAAGATGATGTCGATGGCACTGCGACATTATTGTGAGATGGCACAGAAGTGCTGCCTGCTGCCCCGCTTAATAACCCCCCACTCGCACCTAAAGCATCGTTGAGTTGGTTCGGCGCACTGGCAGCAGCAGTCGTTTCAGTGCTTTTTTTTTCAGCCTGCAATGCATTTTGCAAGGTAGACACTTGCGCCAATGTTGTACTGACTGAAGTATTCATGCTTTTTAGGCTGGAATTGTAATTTTGCCACCACAATATAAGCGAAAGCACAATAAACCCTACAACCGCTAAGCCCATCCATCGCCAATAGCGATCGCCATAACTTCTATCTTGCGTAACATATTTTTGAACACTCGTTGTCACTTTATCTTGTAAAGAAAGTTGATTAAATAATTGAATAACCTCCATTTCGGGGATCCCAACTATTTTAGCATAGCCGCGCAAATAACCTCGCACAAACGCCAATGATGAAAATGCAGCGAAATTATCAGATTCCAAATCTAAAATGTATTGCGTTTGCAAGCGCATTTCGCGGGCGATATCCCATTCGCTCAGCTGCAACGCCAAACGCCTATCGCGTAGCAATGCGCCTGGACTGCCCATTACTGCCTCATCGTGTCTTAACTCAGTGAACACTCCAGATTTTTCTTGTAAAATTTCCTTCATTCCAAACCCCGTGTTATTGTCAAATATTGATGATATTGCGCTGAATTAGGATATTGCTTTTTTAATTGCGCCGCTAATTTCATTGCTTTATTTTTATCGCCTAATGCTTGTGCCGTTTGAACTCCAAACCATAACGCATCCGGCGATTGCTCTCCTGTAGCCCTATAGTTTATTAAATAATTTTCCGCGCTTCCCCAATCTTTGGTATTCACGCTCATCTGCGCCATCTGTAACAAGGAAGTGGCTAATTTAGGATCGATGCGCAAAGCCTTTAAAAAATAATCTTTCGCCGCCGCAGTATCGTTTTGCTCCAAGTGACACAAACCTAAGTTCTCATATGTCTGCGCAGTACTCACATAATTGGGGTCGTCAATGGCTTTTTGAAAATACGCATAAGCCGCGGTATAGTTTTTTTGCTTACACAAGAAAACGCCATAATTATTGGCTGCATCACCCTTTTCGGCCGCTAAAGAATAGGCTCGCCGATAATAATACGTGGCTTCTTTAGGGTTACCGATAGTGTCGTAATAATAGGCCATACTTGCCGCCACTACACTGGAACGGGAGTCTTGCTTTTGCGCCATTAATAATTTTGTTTTAGCCCGCTCTATATCGCCTTCTTGTAAATAGCCTACCCCTAATTGGGCATTAATAGCCGCCGCCTTGGGGTTATAGGTTAAAGCACTCAGAGGCACCCCATTGTCGTTTGTGGGATCATTGCCACTTTGGGATGCGCACCCCGCCACGGCCAAAAAGAGCGTTATGCCCATCAGATACCTATAAACAACCCTCGTTTTTGCCATTACCACTTGCCAATCCGCTTAAAATAGCATTATACGGCAGTCTAGAGTATAAATAAAGGGTAAAGTTTGTGTTTAGGACATATAGAACCATGGGTTTCTGTTTAAATTTTGATCGTTTCTACCAGGTTAATTTGCTGCCATCATACCGTATAAAAGAACCACTATCAGTTAGACTTAAATTAGATAAAACTTTTAGAATATTTTGAACGCTTTCTTCAGGTGTAATCATAGCATTAGCCCCACCCATATCGGTTTGCACCCAGCCTGGATGCAAAACAACCAGTTTAATACCATGAGGCTTTAAATCAATTGCCATACTTTTAGTTATGGCATTTAAAGCCGCTTTTGTACTGCGATAAGCATAATTGCCACCAGAGCTATTTTGAGATAGGGATCCCATAACACTGCTCATATTGGCTATGACCTTAAGACTACTTGCAGCAATGTTTTTAAATAATCCTTCGGCTAAAATAAACGGTGCCACTGTATTTATCTTAAAAGTATCTATTAATAATTCAGCTTCAATCGTACCAAAGGCTTGATCTTCCGGCAAAACTCCGGCATTGTTCAGCAAGATGTCTATGCTTTGATTGCCCACATGATGAATGAGATCCTTGATACTGCGCGTATCGCTCACATCTAGTTTCAAAATTTTAATCTCTTTGCTCAATTTATGCAGCGCATCGGCTTGATTCGGTTCTCTACAGCAAGCAATCACCTGCCAACCCTCTGCGGAATATTGCTTCACCATCTCTAAGCCCAGGCCTCTATTGGCGCCGGTTATCAATACTGTATACATGTTTTATATCCTAATGAAAATGCAATTAAAGTTATACTACGCGCGGTCATAATTTGAAAGCTCTACAATTGAAACGTGCCATACCGAGTACATGCATCTTTGGTTTTTTTCGTAAGCGCTATTTCTTCTGTGCGCTCTATTTTTTTTTCAGTCTCTACAGTCTTAGAAAAAAAACCAGTTGCTGTTTTCCTTACAGACCCTAATAATGTAGTATTCGGTTGCAAAGAGTCCGCACCTTCTATACGCTCAAATCCATTAGAAAATATATTAAACACCAATTTACCTCTCTTAAATTTTATAATTGAAACTACACGCTATTCTATAACTACTTTGTCACGCAAGAACCGTTCCTTGCGCCGTGTTCTGTCACTAAAGTCACCGATTAATTGACCGCAAGCGCCGTCTATATCTTCGCCGCGGGTTTTACGCACCATCGCTTGCAAACCAGAACGCATGATGATGTCCTGAAAACGGCGAATGGCATCTTCGTCCGAACAAACATAACGGGTTTTAGGAAAAGGATTGAATGGAATTAAATTAACTTTACCCGGCACACCTTCTAGTAAACGTATTAACTGTTTTGCACATTGCGGCGTGTCATTCACATCTTTTAACATCACATATTCAAACGTTATTTTACGCTTAGAATCGGCTGGAAAATGTTCTTTACAGGCTTTCATTAATTCGGCCAAAGGATATTTGCGGTTGATAGGAACTAATTCATTGCGCAATGTATCATTAGGTGCATGCAATGAAACGGCCAGCGACACATCAGTGACACGCGCTAACTCAATCATTTGTGGTACTACACCGGAGGTACTTAAAGTTACGCGTCGTTTAGCCAAACCATAGGCTAGATCGTCCATCATCAGTGACATCGCCGAAACCACGTTATCAAAGTTCAACAAAGGCTCGCCCATGCCCATCATCACCACATTGGTGATCATTCTATCATGATGCCCGCTGTCCGTAGACAACGCTCGAACGGCAAAAAAAACTTGCCCTATGATTTCTCCTACCGTCAAATTACGCGAAAATCCCTGCGTTCCCGTAGAGCAAAAAGTACAGGTTAACATGCAGCCTACTTGCGATGAAACGCACAAAGTACCGCGCGTTTTTTCCGGTATGTACACCGTCTCAATGCAATTACCATCTTCCAAACGCAATAACCATTTGTGCGTGCCGTCTTTGGCGACTTGATCAAGTGTTGGGGTTAACTGCTTGATTTGCGAAACTTCAGCCAATTTTTGCCGCAACCCCTTGCTAAAATTAGACATAGCATCAAAATTTGTCACTCCATAGTAATGCAACCATTTTAATAGCTGATGCGCGCGATAAGAAGGCTCATTTTGTGTGATAAAAAAAGCCTCCATTGCAGCACGGTCTAGATCCAGTAAGTTTATTTTTTCAGTCATAGTCTTTACTTAAGGGATTATTTCCGTGGTATCAAAAAAGAAAGCGATTTCCCTAGTGGCAGCGACTTGAGAATCTGAACCATGTACCGCATTCTCATCGATGCTTTCGGCAAAATCAGCACGAATGGTACCCGCCTCTGCTTTTTTAGGATCGGTAGCGCCCATCAATTGACGATTTTTTAGAATAGCATCATCACCCATTAAAACAGACACCACTACAGGCCCTGAAATCATGAATCGCACTAAATCACCAAAAAAGCCGCGTTCTTTGTGTTCGGCATAAAAGGCTTCTGCCTCTGTTTGGGTCAATTGCTTCATTTTCACAGCCACAACTTTTAGGCCACCGCCCTCAAATTTGGTTAAAATTTGACCTATAACATTTTTACGCACCGCATCTGGCTTAATAATAGACAGTGTTTTTTCTATAGACATGATGTTCCTCTTAATATTAAAAAGAACGTATTATATCTAAATGCGCAGGAAAATGCCAGATCAATAATCCGTTAAAAAGCATAACAATTTAATGCCTAAAAAATAAACGCGGCGTATTTAGGGCACCCCTTTTTTTGCCTCATTTTTGTACTATAGTTACAATTGAGGGGTAAAATGAATCATAATAATACATATTTTTTGAGTTTAGTACCCAAGACCGCCAAAATCTTAGGGTGCATATTCATGGGCGCAACCATGCTGCTCTGGCCTCAGCCCGTAGACGCAGCGCAACCTTATGGGCAAAAGCTCTGCAAGGAGCCGGGATATTCCTGCGTTACCGTGGTACGCGGGCAAACCTGGGTATCTTTATTTCCAGACAAATACAAGCGAGAAATTGTGCAGCGCTTAAACCGTATGGGTACGCCTTTGTACAAGGGAATGCGTATCGCCGTGCCAATTAATCTGCCACAAGCCGACCTACTCAGCATTTCACCTTTCCCCGCAACCATTACTCCGCCCAGCCATAAAACCATTATTGTCGATCCCAATAAACTTGCCTTTGCCGCTTATGGTGTTAACGGTGACTTAGTGCATTGGGGCCCCATTTCAGCGGGGCAAAATTATTGTAGCGATGTAAAACGCCGCTGCCATACCATTACGGGCACCTATTCCATCTATACCAAACAAGGTGCGGGTTGTAAGTCTAAGAAATTTCCCCTGGGTAAAGGTGGCGCCCCCATGCCCTATTGTATGTTTTTTCACAAGGGGTTTGCATTGCATGGTTCCCCGACTGTTCCTGGATATAATGCCAGCCACGGCTGTGTTCGGCTCTATAAAGACGATGCAAAATGGTTAAATACGCAATTTGTGCAAAATGGGACTCGAGTGATTATTCGTCCTTATTAGCTCAGCGTCACCTGCTCCAAAGCCTGCAAAATAATCTGAGGATTATCCTTATTCGGCACGCCGCTTAATAAACGCCGCCATAAACGTCCTTTAGGCTCCCCTAAGAATAAACCCAACAACGGTTTAAGTAAGGGGTAAAGGCGCGAGCCTTGGGTCAATTGTGCACAGGCATATTGGTAATAACGAAGAACCACTTCGGCGCGAGTGGGTAAGGATGTGCTCCTTGCATATAAAATGCATTCAGCTTTAGCGATTAAATAAGGATCGTGATAAGCCGCACGACCTATCATAACACCACTAAATTGCCGCGCCAAACGAAGGATGTCTTCTAAGTTTTGAACCCCACCATTCAAGACAAAAGATAACTCGGGAAAGTTTCGTTGCAACTGGTGTACCGCGTCATAGTTTAAAGGCGGTACCGTACGATTCTCCTTAGGGCTTAGGCCTTCTAACCAGGCATTGCGTGCGTGAATAACAAAGGTAGTGATCTTAGCAGCGGCCAACTTTTCAATGAGGGGATACAATAACTCCGAAACCTCAGCACGACCTATGCCTAAGCGGGTTTTAATCGTAACAGGCAAAGCGCTCGCAGCTTGCATCGCTTGAATACAATCAAGTACTAAATTAGGCTCGGCCATTAAACAAGCGCCAAAACGCCCTTCTTGCACCCTAGGGCTAGGGCAACCCACATTTAAATTCACCGCATCGTAACCATATTCAGCGGCTAACTTCGTTGCTTTGGCTAATAGCAGCGGATCGGAGCCACCTAATTGCAACACCAACGGATGCTCAGCCTGATCGAAAGCGAGCAAGCGCGCTACATCGCCATGCGCCAATGCCATTGCCGTTACCATTTCGGTATACAGCAATACGCGTGGGCACAATAGGCGCATCAAATAACGATAGTGCCTATCGGTGTAGTCCATCATGGGGGCTATAGATAATAGGGGATATTTTTCTATGGTGATTCTCCAATTTCAATCTGCTTTTCGTAGGGGCGGCCCCCTGTGGCCGCCCTTTTTGGGCAGGCACGGGGCCTGCCCCTACGATAGGATCTACTCTTTCTTTTTCTTAGGCATGTACAAGTCGGTCACTGTGCCTTCAAAAATTTCAGCCGCCATAGCGACGCTTTCAGACAAGGTAGGATGTGGGTGGATGGTTAAAGCAATGTCTTCGACATCGGCACCCATTTCTATCGCCAAACACAACTCACTGATTAACTCACCTGCATTCGGCCCTACAATGCCTGCCCCAATAACACGATGGTTCTCATTATCGACAATGAGCTTGGTTAAGCCTTCATCTCGCGCCATACTCAAAGCACGGCCACTGGCCATCCACGGAAAAGTAGCGGTACCATAATTCAAACCCTGTGCTTTGGCTTGTTCTTCAGTCACGCCAGTCCAGGCCACTTCGGGATCGGTATACGCCACCGATGGAATACACGCCGGAGTAAAATAATGTTTTAATCCAGAAATAACTTCTGCCGCAACACGTGCTTCGGCAACCGCTTTATGCGCTAACATCGGTTGACCGACAATATCGCCTATAGCATACAAATTCGGCACATTGGTTTTCATTTGGTTGTTGACTTCAATAAAGCCACGCTCGTTCACTTTGACCGTTGTGTTGTCTAAACCTAGGCGATCGCTATTAGACCGACGACCCACTGCCGATAAGATTTGATCAAAGCGTTGTGCTTCGCTAGGCGCACCCTCACCTTCGAAAGTAACCCATAAGCCATCTTTCTTGGCCTCGACTTTTGTGACCTTGGTTTTCAATAAAATTTGCTCATATTGTTTGGCTACAAATTTATGGTATGGTTTGACTAAGTCTCTGTCTGCACCCGGCATTAAACCATCCATTAATTCTACTACGGTAATTTTACAACCCAAGGCTCTATACACCGTCGCCATTTCCAAGCCAATGATACCACCGCCTATAACCAACATACTGCCATCGACTTTGGCCAATTCCAAGGCACCGGTTGAATCGATGATACGGGGGTCGTCTGGTAAGAACGGTAACTTCACGGGTCTAGAACCCGCCGCGATGATGGCATTATCAAACTGTAGCGTTTGCTTTGCTTCAGCGGTCGTGATGATAATGGTTTTATCGTCTTGAAATTCTGCCACACCTTGAAGAATGGTCACACCACGTTGTTTGGCCAGTGCTTTTAAACCGCCCGTTAAACGGCCTACCACTTTATCTTTAGCGGCCTTTAACGTTTGAGTATTGACTTTAGGCGCAGCAAATTCTACACCCCAAGATTTTATATCGTGCGCTTCGTCTATAACTTTAGCACTGTGTAGCAAGGCCTTAGATGGAATACACCCTACGTTTAAACATACCCCGCCTATCGTTGCATACTTTTCTATTAAAAGTACTTTTAAGCCTAGATCGGCCGCTCTAAATGCGGCGGTGTAACCCCCAGGGCCACTACCAATCACGACCAAAGGGAAATGTAATTTATTGTCTGTACTCATTGCTGTCTCCAATTTATATTATACCTATACTGAATATATTCAATTGCACTGAACTTCGTCATTGCGAGGTCACGAGCGCCAGCGAGTGGCCGTGGCAATCCAGGAGTTAAAATACTGGCTTTATCAGCATCACAATTCTTTATAAATCTCATAGTACATGATGCTCATTTCTATTTTCAAAGATGCCTCGATTGCCACACGGCGCTCGTTTAGTTCAATACGATTCAACCCTTTCGTAAATGCCACCACACACAGTGTTTATTACAGATCAACTGCTCGCTTGTTCGCAATGACGGGCTCCACGCAAACTCACTTATCGTGTAATGTTAGCACTCGCAACACGATTATCATTCATATTCAAAACGTAAGCGGAACACCTTCTATATATTTTCTATATATTCCACCAATTGCTTACAAAAGCGCGCACCATCGGCGCCATCAATAACGCGGTGGTCGTATGACAAAGACAAAGGCAGCATTAACCGTGGTACAAAACCACCCTTATCGTACACCGGTTTATAGCTTGCCTTAGACACCCCTAAAATCGCCACATCGGGCGCATTGATAATAGGCGTAAAAGCCGTACCGCCTATGCCACCCAAGCTAGAAATACTGAATGAACTGCCTTGCAATTCAGGTGTTTTCAACGCTTTGTTACGCGCGCGTTCACTGATACCGGCTAATTCTGCCGCCAATTCTAACACCGATTTTTTATCCACATCGCGCACGACGGGCACCACCAAACCATTAGGCGTATCCACAGCCACGCCTAAATGTATATATTGTTTCAATACGATAGACCCGCCATCAGCAGACAATGAGGCATTAAACTGCGGCATTTTTTTCAAGGCTGCAGAAACCGCTTTCATGATAAACACTAAAGGCGTTAGCTTGAAACCTTGTTTTTCCACCTCGCTTTTATGCTCTGCCCTAAAGGCCTCTAGATTCGTAATATCTGCCTCGTCAAATTGAGTTACATGAGGAATGCTCACCCAATTTCGGTGTAAATTTGCGCCCGACAATTTCTTGATTTTGGATAAAGGCTCTATGCTAATCGCGCCAAATTTAGAAAAATCAATGTCTGGCGCGGCAGGAAATGCAAAGCCTCCACCGCCACCTTGCATACGCCCTTGCACATAAGCCTTGACGTCTTCTTTTGAGATACGTCCTTTAGGCCCAGTGGCCGGAATTTGCCTCAGATCTAACTCTAATTCACGTGCAAGCCGTCTTACCGCGGGTCCTGCGTGTAGATTATCTATAATAGTCGATTGAGCCGTTTCTTTAATGACAGCAGCCACCGGTGCGATTTTAACTTCAGTTTCTTTTTTATCGGCAATTTTTTCTTCTTTTTCAGGCTCTGCCACGCTCGCTTCCGTTTTCAACAACAAAATAACGCTGCCTTCAGTGACTTTATCCTCGACTTTAATACTAATGCTTTCTACCACGCCCGCATATGGACTAGGGACATCCATGCTGGCTTTATCGGATTCTAAGGTGACAATGGGATCGTCTACCGCGATCGTATCGCCCACCTTAACCAATACTTCAATGACATCAACCGCATCACTTTGACCAATGTCCGGAACCTTTATTTCAACTACGTTTGACATCTATATAACCTCTTAACCCTGTACAGGATTTTCTTTATTAGAATTAATTTTCAACTCTTTCATGGCTTTTTGCAATACGCTAAGTTCTATTGTTTTTTCATCGTACAATGCTTTTAAACTCGCATAGGCGATAGAGTTACTATCGACTTCAAAAAACTGGCGCAAAGCACTTCGCGTATCACTACGACCAAAACCGTCTGTACCCAATACCGTATAAGAGCGATCGCCCAAATAAGCGCGTATAGGTTCAGCGTAAGCACGCACATAATCGGTTACGGCCAAAATGGGTCCGGTAGTCGCCAGCAAACATTGAGTCACATAGGGTATTTTAGCACTTGCTTCGGGATGCAAGCGATTATCGCGCTCTATAGCCGAAGCCTCTCTATACAATTCATTAAAGCTGGTAGCACTCCAGACCTGTGCTTCCACGCCGTACTGTTGCAATAGGGCTTTGGCTTCAATCGCTTCACGTAAAATAGTGCCAGAGCCTAGCAGCTGCACCGTTGGCTTTTGCGTTGAGGCTATTTTTTCTAAACAATATAAACCACGTATAATGCCTTCACGTGCGCCTTCGGGCATGGCAGGATGAAGGTAATTTTCATTCATCACCGTGATGTAATAATATACATCCTCGCACAAACCATACATGCGACGTATGCCCTCTTCAATAATAACGGCTAATTCATAATGAAAAGTGGGATCGTAGCTGATGCAATTCGGAATTAAGCCCGCCATGACATGACTATGACCATCTTGATGCTGCAAACCTTCACCGGATAAAGTCGTACGCCCAGCAGTTGCCCCTATTAAAAAACCACGCGCTTTTTGATCGCCCGCAGCCCACGCCAAATCGGCAATGCGCTGGAAACCAAACATTGAATAGTAAATATAAAAGGGGAGCATAGCCAGCTGATTGGTATTATACGATGTTGCTGCCGCCATCCAGGAAGAAAATGCGCCGGCCTCGGTGATGCCCTCTTCTAAGAATTGTCCTTTGACATCCTCTTTATAATACATCAACTCGCCCGCATCCACCGGTTTGTATAATTGCCCTTCCACGGAATAAATGCCCAATTGTCGGAACAAGCCTTCCATACCAAAAGTACGAGATTCATCTGGAACGATGGGGACAATCCTATCTTTAATCTTTTTATCTTTTAACAAACTACTTAAGATACGCACAAAAGCCATCGTGGTAGAATATTCCCTATCATGACCACCCTGGCAATGCACTTCCCAAAGATGCTCGTCGGGCAAGCTTAAAGTTCCCTCGGTTTGTTTGCGCTTAGGAAAATCGCCCCCTAAAGCCTTACGCCTTGCTTGCAGATAATTAAGTTCAGCGGAACCCTCGGCAAACTGCACATAAGGCACTGTCTCTAATTCCTTATCTTGCAATGGGAGCTTAAAACGATCGCGCATATACGTTACATCTTCTGGTGATAATTTTTTCTGATTGTGCGCCGTATTTTGCGCTTGCCCCACCGCCCCTAAACCATAGCCTTTAACGCTTTTTGCCAAGATAACCGTAGGGCGACCATTGTTGGTGTTCACCGCTTGACGATAAGCGGCATATACTTTTTTGCGATCTAAACCGCCATAGCGCATTTCAAAGAGGGTTTCATCCGATAAGTGTGCAACCATAGCCAATAAACGCGGGTCGCTGCCAAACAACACTTCCCGTGCCACCGCACCATCTTTAGCTTGAAATAATTGATAATCGCCATCCACCATTTCCATCATGCGTTGACGTAACAAGCCTTCGGTATCCTTTGCAAATAAGTCATCCCATTCGCTGCCCCAAACAACTTTAATCACATTAAAGCCTACACCCCGAAAATGGCTTTCTAATTCTTGAATAATTTTGCCATTACCACGCACAGGACCATCTAAGCGCTGTAAATTGCAATTAATCACAAAGATAAGATTGTCCAGTTGTTCTTTTTGGGCAATGTGCAATGCGCCTACCGATTCTGGTTCATCCATTTCACCATCACCACAAAATACCCATACCCTACGGCTTGCCGTATCTTGCAGCCCGCGATGGTGTAAATATTTCAAGAAACGTGCTTGATAGATTGCTTGTATAGAGCCTAAGCCCATAGACACCGTCGGAAATTGCCAAAAGTCTGGCATTAACCAGGGATGCGGATAAGAAGAAAGACCTTCACCGCCAACTTCTTGACGAAAATGATCCAGTTGTTTTGCCGACAAACGGCCCATCAGATAGGCAAAAGAATATAATCCTGGAGAGGAATGACCCTGCACATAAACACAATCGCCCTGAGACGTGCTATCTACGCTTTGAAAAAAATGCAATAACCCCACTTCATACAATATGGCTGAAGAGGCGAAAGTTGAAATATGACCATCCACTCCTGGTGCTTTGTGCGAAGCGCGCACTACCATTGCCATTGCATTCCAGCGTATAAAAGCATCGATACGCTCTTCCAAAGCCAGATCGCCCGGATAAACCACTTCGTCTTCTGTTGCTATGGTATTGATATAGTCTGTGGTCGTTAAAGGCGCAGTCACACCCAAACGGCGCGCTTTGTCTAATACGCGCGTTAAAATATAATCGGCGCGCTCAACCCCTTCTTCACGAATTAAGGAATCTAGCGCGTCGACCCACTCTTGGGTTTCTGTAGGATCAAGATCGATTAAACTCTTTTTCATTTACCCTCTGCTTATGATTACCCTAGCCGTATCTTGGTGCGCCCATACGGAAAGGACCACCAATGACAACACAATTAATACAATAATCAGCGCCCGTTGATACAAAGCCCATTGTCGCAAAGGCGTATCATTGTCGCCTTCCAACGCCGCATGTCCACAGGCTTCTAAATACGCTTCGTTGTCTTTAGGTGCCATTCTAATTTGACTCCACCATACTTTAAACGTGCTTTCGAAACGGCCCGCCAACACAAAACATAATGCCAATAACCGTACGGGGATCCAATCTAGATACGATACCCACTGTGCAGCAACACTGCGCATTTGAGGAGAATCCTCTACATAGGTATGCTCCGATAACAAACGCGAAAATCGGTATAAAACCGCCCCAGCAGGGCCCAGCAACACAAACCAAAATAATACCGCAAAGATATTCGTGTGCGCCTGCCACAGTAAACTCCCCGTGCTTTTTGTTGCACTAACAGCCCCTTCAAGGCGCGCGGTGTCTTCGATACTCTGACTTTTATGGGCTTTAGCAGCAGAATTATCTACTGTCATCCTCGGCATAACACCCAAAGCATACAGCACTATGGCAGTAGAAAATACGTAGGCAACAATGCCCCAGCTAAAATACAGCATTATCCATTGCAACATTGCCACCACAACAACGGCGGGCAATAAAGCCATGAGCAATCCCAATACCCCTTTGGCAAAAGGGGTCGTCCCCAGCCACTTTTGGTGATATTCAAAGTACTGGTTCAACCAACCATAATTACGCACCCATTTACCTAGAGGCGTAAAACGGGTTAAAGCCAAACAAAGCAAAATAATAATAATCATAACCGCCATCCTTCTATAGATTTAAAAATCTGCATCCTTTAACAAAGAGAAAAAATCCTGCCAATCGAAAAAAGGCCCTGGATCATCTTTACGTCCAGGCGCTATATCGCTATGCGCCACAATTCTACCGCAATTGAGCGCTGGAAAACATCCCTTTAGAGCTAGAGTCAGGGCTTTCAAGGCCATATATTGTTCAAAAGTGAATCTCTCAATGACGCAACCCTCCAATTCCACCCCTATTGAGTAATCATTACAGTGTGGGCGGCCTTCAAAAGAGGATTCCCCAGCATGCCAGGCACGGTCGTATACACTGACGAACTGGGTTAGGGCCCCCGCTCTATCGATCAAAAAATGCGCAGAAACCGTATGATTGGCAATTGTTTTAAAGTACGGATCTACCTCTAGGGGCAATGTGTTGTTGAATAATTGCTCAACATACCCCCCTCCGTACTGGCCGGGCGGTAAACTAATGCAATGCACAACCAATAGATTAATGGCTACACCTTCTGGGCGTTTATTGTAATTGGGTGAAGCAAGAATGCGTACGTCCGTAGCCCAGCCTGTGTCTAAATTGATGTGCACGGTCATTACCTCTGTAGGGGGAGATCTCGCATATGATAGGCTCTTTAAACGGTTCAGTAAATAGGGATGAACCTACATAGAAAAAGCACTGAAGAGATGATCCTGACTAAAAGTTTGGTGTTCCTGTAGAAAATAAGGATCATGCGCGAAATAACTTCCCGATCTGGCTTTCAGGCAGGCGCTAGATTTGACTGTTTTTGTTTGAAAAAAATGCGCGCATAGTGATCTATGTAAGCATTTTTTT
>VFJV01000131.1 GCA_009885895.1 Gammaproteobacteria bacterium | reverse complement strand
AGGGAAACACATTTTTGAACTGGTTATTGATGCTCTCAATCAAACCGCGTTTGCGCAGTAATATTTTATCTATTATGGGTACGAGCTTGTTTTTCATGTTCTTTCGAATGCCAGTGATAAGCTGCAACCCTTGCTCAAACAAAGATTCAAATAGCTTTCCAGTCATACCCTCAGAATGATATTCTTCTCCGTCGGTGTCACTGTCTCCACCATAGTAAAACCAAGCGTAAATTTAAAAATACGACTGACTCGAAACATGCACTGCCTATTTCTAGTAACCACTTAAATAGAGATTTTACAGCACAAGAGCCTGATCAAAAATAGGTGGGTGACATTAGCTATATTGGGACGAATGAAGGTTGGCTGTATTTAGCGGTGGTGATTGATTTATTTTCACGACAGGTAGTAGGATGGGCCATGGAGGACAACATGAAGGCTACACTCGTTAATATGGTTATATGGCACCCGTTGTATTTGAAGAGCGCAGAGTAAAATGTTAAAAAAAGTGTCCGGAAAAGAGTTGACACATCATATAATCTCTCATGATGCCAAATAAATCGATTGTTGATGTTTGGGCTGCGTAATTAAATAGATCGCAGCACCCAGCGGCCAGTCAGTGCTCACACCGCTGATTTTATCACTGGCTAATAACGGTGTATCATCACGTAAACCATATCCTTTGAGCAATGTATAGGCCCATGCACTGATAAAACAGTTGCTATTTAATGTACTATCAGCTTGATTTTGATAGGCACTCTTTACATCCGCCCAACTCCGCGCACAGTATTTTTGCCCTGCCATCGCCAATAATCCCGGTGATGGAATGTTAGGAACTAAGTCTAATCGAGCAAAAATGTCGTAATAATATGAAATAATAAAAAACTGTGTCTGGCTTAAGTCGGGCTGGTATTCACCCATTTTAGAGCAATGTAGCGCATCGTGCGCAGCCACACATTGCTCATAGTCTTTACCCTTATAGATATAATCAGCCACTAACTTTTGGCAAGCTTGAAAATTTGCTTTGCCGGATTGTAAAAAACAGACTTCTGCAGCATTACCATAGTGCTGTTTAAACGGTGCTTGACTAAAATAGGCACCATAAGTTGGATAGCTGTGCACATAGATTGCATAACGATTTTTACCACGCTGTAAATACATGCTATCTTTTTTGTCATCGGGATTGTCTTGTTGAACACTAATTTGCGTTGATGCTCCCCCTAAATCAAGCACACCGTAACCATGATGCACCTCTAAATGCGTGCCTTCATAATGCTGCATTAAGTAATTAATCGTTATCCAGCTAAATAAGCCTTCTGCCGTACCAGTAATAGCATTAATGGCATCATGGGGCTTATTATCAGGGAATGGATATCCGGATTGTTTTAGGGCATCAATAAGCGCATCGGTTGTTGCTGTTAATGCTTCTTCACGCGCTTTATCAGATAAATTCCGAACGCCTGCTGTTGCAAATAAATAGACGGGCGTTGTACGACGCTCGTTGGGCGTTAATACCTGATTTGCAGCCCTTAATAACGGAACAAGATAGTGCTGTAAATGCTGCTGTTTAGTAGAGGCATCGCTTAAATCCTGCTGCTGCCCTGCAATTGTGGCTAATCCTGGTATAATCTTCTTATGCGAAACCTCTTTGATCCAGCGGATCTCTGTTGGGTTGTAGGGATCAACAGCATAACGAAAAACATGCAAGCGTGTGCCAGTACTGCCAGCATCCAAAATAATCATTGAGCGACTACCTGCCAATGGGTCAGAGCCTTTGGTCTTAGGCCCAGCGATGGCAACAGATAAAACAATAAAGGTCATCATTAGAACGATACTTTTTAGAACTGATTTACACACACTTTTCTCTCCGTTTATTATGGGATAGCTGCTAAGTTAATACCACATTTTAAATTATTATAAAACCCTCATTTTTTTTATCAATTTCGAAGAGTAATACCTTGTTTACTGTTATTCTTTGTGCTTGTATCTTCTACGGCGTTACCTTCTGTGACTTTAGCTTCGGCTGCATCTAATTCCTGTTCTAATTTTTCCGCTTTAGGCTTTTCGTGTCCATAACGATAAGCAGCGTAAGCCAATGTTAGGACCACAGCAAGACTAAGGCAGGCGATGGTCAGAGGCCAAGCAACAGCGGCCGCCGCCCCTAATAATCCAAACGCTGCACAAGCTTGTACCGAAGCCAAGAGCGTGCTATTGACAAAAAATACGCTGGCTACTGCCGTATTGAGCCTGCGCGCTTGCTGATAGTGCTGATGTAAACGCTCTGCTGCATTTTTATACTCTGGTGATTGGGTTTTAAAATCAGAGGCATCCATTTTCTTCTTTAATTTAGATTCTTTTTCACACAGACGCACTCTAGCGACAACAATGTCTACTGCAAATGCAGCTAGGCCTATAGGTACGGCAACGGTACCAGCGACACCGAAGGACGCGCTAATTGCGACATACCAAAGCGCATTATTTAAAGTATCGAGACCATGTGATCTTAAGGTTTCTTCTACCGATTCCCCTTCCGATAAAGCCTTTACCATGCGCGCGCCACTCATGGCTGTTTTTGCCGCAAAGTAGATTCCGCCAACGAAGCTGAGTTGAACAATAATAAGACCCAAGATGTGTATTTTTTGATTAATATCTGCCGCGAGTGCCAAAGATCGATTTATTGCTAAGCGGACCGTATTCGCTACGACAGCGCCCTCTAACATATCGACAATAAAAATAGCCTGCGCCTTTTCTAGAATCGTACTTTCTAAACCCTCTATTTTGCGTAGACTGCTCAGCAGGATCTCAAAAGCCTCCTCTGCATAGACATTAAATGGCAGTTGCGCCCTAAGGTTCTTAAATTGCGCTTTTAATGCATTGAGATCAACACCCAGATTTTCATTAATTCCAGGGCCCTGATTTGGATTAAAAGTGAACGAAAATGACATGGCATACCCCCTAATATTATAATTATCGCATTCTAAGTAAAAGATTACCATGCGATCATTAAGGAAATATTAAGAGCCTCTTTTCTGAGATCTTTTCACTCTGTACTGGAGAACAGATTGAGAGATCTGCGAAGCCCCCACTAAAAATTAAATGCTCCGAATTCAGCATAAATATTGATCAAACTATTTTATGATGCGGATCACGCAGCGCCTGAGATGCTTTGGTTAACACGTCAGCACTGCTGCGTGCAATTTCACCATAAAAATGCTATACTTAGATCAAGGAAGAAAGGGATGCAAATACAACATGGCTACTAGTTATATCTATTATGAACAACCTTTGAGCGAATTGGTGCGCACCTGCTTGCGTTTGGAATATTTGTCTGGCTTCTTAGACTCTTATTTAGAAAGCCCACAGGCAGCTTCGACCCACGCAGCACTTAGCACTTTATTAGATATTTTACAAATTTTAGACCGGCCCGATATTAAAACCAAACTTATTTCGGAGTTTCGACGTTATGTGGAAAGCTTTCAGCAATTTAAGGATAATCAGGAAGTAAGTACTCGGTCGTTAAATTCAGCTCTGGATGAGCTAAACCATTTAATCGAATTACTACAACCCAAATATGGAAAATTTGCACATGAGGCTAGGGACCACTGCTTTATCAGTACTGTTAGGCAATACTTTTTAACCCCTGGGGGGACTTGCAATGCGGATTTGCCACAATACCATTATTGGCTTCATCTACCTCCAGAAAAACAACAAAGCTATCTAAAACGCTGGGTTATAGAACTAGAGGAACCCTATAAAGCCGTACGTTTATTGCTAAAATTAGCACGTGACAGTACCCGAGAAAATAAATTGCTTGCTGAAGATGGATTTTACCAAAAAACATTGTCGCCAACGCGTTTTTGTCCGCTAGTACGGGTAGGACTAGACCGTAATAGCCTGGTCTATCCCTTAATGAGTCTAGGCCGTCACCGCCTAATCATCCATTTTTACATAGCATCCATAGAGAAGAAGCCGCAACAGGCAAAAGAAAATATCCCTTTTATTTTGATGGATTGATATACCCATAGCAGTTTGTTTTTAGGGTAAGCAACAACCCCTAAAAATTAAATGCGTAGAATTAGCTCATTCTTCTAAGCAGTAAAAATAATAGCGTCGACTACCCTCTTTTTCATTGCTCTGTATTTTTGCACCATGAACTTCATTTTCGAAACCGGGAAAAGCATTGTCAAAACTTTCTAATAATTTTAGAAAATTTAAAATAACGCTGTGTTTTTTAGTCAGCCGCTCCCCTGGCATAATAATGGGGATCCCCGGTGGATAAGGCGCAACCATGGTCAATACCACTTTATCTAATAGTTCATCTATAGGCACACAACGCCAACGTCCAGAAATTAACGCTTGATACGCATCATGAGGGGTTAACACTGGCTCTGGTAGGCTATCATATGCGTTCATTAATAAGGTGGCTGCTTTTCTTTGGGTTAAAAAGGAGTGCATCTCTTTGGCTAAATCTTGCAGCGTCATTTTTTTATAACGTATCGAGTACTCCTGCGCTAAAGTAGGAAAAATTTTCTTTAAAGGCGCATTTTGATTGAACTGATCTTTAAACTGCTCTAATTGCGTTAATAAGGTTAAGGCCTTGCTCTTATTAACGCCAATAGAAAATAAAAACAACATGCTGTAAAAGCCCGTTTTCTCATCCACCACGCCATTTCGAATTAAATAGCGGCTAACCATAGGGGCGGGAATACCGAAATCTTGTGCGACAGCGGTTTCATCAATGCCGGGAGTTAGCAAGGTTACTTTTATGGGATCTAAAAACAGATGATCTTCATCTATTTCAGGAAACCCATGCCAAGGCTTTTTAGCACTGAGTTTCCACAACGCATCGCTGTGTGTAGGATCTTTCAAAAAATGATCGTCTTCAGCCAAAAATATATTATCCACCTCATCGGGTTGCCACAGTTTAAAAGCCCAGTTCAAAGAATTCGCATTATGATTATCGTATTGATTTACTTTATTAAACTCTTGTCTAAAAGCCACCGCTATGGCGATTGCTTCTGACATTAATTGCTCCCCGGAACGTCCCGCCATCATGCGTGAGGAAACATCCAATGAAGCAATGATGCCATATTGTGGTGATGTGGACGTGTGCATCATAAAAGATTCATTAAAAATTTCACGTTCAATGGGCCCTGTGCCTTGCCTAAGGTGAATCATCGATGCTTGTGAAAAAGCGGCCAGTAATTTATGCGTGGATTGTGTGCTAAATACTGTAGGTTGTTTTTCTAAGGTGCTTTTACTCATGGCAAACTTACCCTGATAAAAAGGATGAAATTTTCCATAAGGAAACCATGCCTCATCAAAATGGACATAGTCAATACCAAATCCTAACAATGCTTTTTTGATATTATCCACATTGTAAATCAACCCATCGTACGTGCTATTGGTGATTACGGCTAAGCGAGGCACAATGTCTTTATTCTCTATTAAAGGGTTGTCGATTATTTTTTGCCGCAAAACTTTCTGACTAAACTCGCTTTTGGCAATGCCGCCAATAATACCGTACGCATTACGGCTAGGTTTAAAATAAACAGGAATAGCATTGGCCATGGTCAAAGCATGCTGCAAAGATTTGTGACAATTTCTGTCAATGACGGCTACATCATGGCCTCTAGCAATAGCCATAAACACTATTTTATTAGACGTTGAGGTGCCATTGGTTACAAAAAAAGTTTCATCCGCACCAAAAACTTGCGCGGCATACGCTTCTGCATCGCCCACCACACCGCTGTGTTCCAATAAAGACCCCAGTTCCGGAACAGAGATGGACAAGTCACTTCTAAATGCATTTTCGCCGTAAAAATCATAAAATAATCGTCCCGTAGGAGACTTTAAAAAGGCAACTCCACCCATATGCCCCGGTGTATGCCAGGCATATTTGTATTCTAAAGTATACTTAACTAAAGCCTTAAAAAAAGGCGGCAATAAACGCACCAAATATTTAAACACTTGCTGACGTATGCGGCCGGCTAAAAATGCAGGGGTATCGTCATAACGCCAAATAATGCATTCGCATTCTTTTAGAATGTGTGCATTTAAAAAATTAAGGTGCAAGGTGCTGGTTAAAATGTTGATGGGGATTTCTGCATTGATATCACGGATTAACTGAATAAAATTAACCACATCTTGTTCTTGTGTTTTTTCAGAAAAACATTCTAAATTAATAATAACCCCGCCTAAATCTCGTTTGGCTTTAAGTGTAGCCAGCACGTCTTTTGGCAATTCATGCTGTAAAACTGATAATCCTTCCGTATCAAAAGCTTGCATTAATTCCTGGCTGACATACGCTTGGCTATGATGGCTATGGCTCAGCACATCAAGGAAAACAATTGGAAATAATTTTAAATTGACATTAATCATTAGCATACCTTCTTTTATTCCAGAGTACCCAACTATATGCAGGAATACCTAATAATAGCACAATAAATCCCAAAAAAACTATTTTCTGCCCTTCCCCTAAAATGGCCCAAAAAATATAACCCATCACCGCAATGCTCATCAAGGTTTCTAGCGTATGATATTTATTCGTTTTAACAGTCTCATCTTGGAGAAAAACACTTAAGGCCACTGCCGAATAAAGATAGGGTAATAGTGTTAAAAATACGGCTACAGAAGCAATGATTTGAAATTGCTTGCCTAAATTACTTGAATGCGTTAAGAGCAATAAAATGCTCATCAATATACTAATGACGATTAAACCTTTAGCAGGTACCTCTCTGCGATTGACCTTGGAAAATACCTTAGGAAATAACTTATCATCGGCAGCCGCTTTGGCAGAACCGCCTACCAATAATATCCAACCGCCTAAAGATCCCAAACAAGCCACAATAGCACAGACACTGACTATTCGCCCTGCCGTTTCACCTAGGGTTAGCGTTGCAGCCAATGAAAATGGCGCGGCAGAATGCACTAAGGCCGCATTCGGAACAATTCCCATAATAGCCGTTGAACTTAAACAATAGACAACGGCCGCAATCAACGTTCCGGCTATCGTGGCTATAGGCACATCTCTTTTAGGATTGCTAGACATACCCGCACACACCGCTGCCGATTCCACGCCTATAAAAGCCCACAATGTTAACGCGGCTGAATGACTAATGGCCCAAAAATCACTGTGCGTGCTGACATTATAGGCACTCATAAACGTACTTTTGTCAAACCAAAACCAACCCAACGCTGCCGTACCGATGAGTGGAATAAACATAACGCAACTGGTAAAAGAAATGACCTTACCCAATGTTCTTGCACCAAAAAAATTAAGACCGGTGAAAAACCAAATCGCAGCCATACTCGCAAATACGCTAGGCCAACCCTGTGACAATATAGGAAAAAAGAAACTCAAATAACCAATGCCCGCTATGGCAATACCAATATTACCAACCCAATTGGCTAACCAATAAATGTAAATGGTTTGAAATCCTAAATAATCGCCAAAAGCACTTTTAGCATAAGCGTAAGGACCTCCCGCTTTAGGAAGACGCAAGGCTAAACGCGCAAAAAGCCACGCTAAGGCCAAAGCACCCGCAGTGGTTATTAACCACCCTAATGCGCTAATACTGCCTACATTGGCTAAGCTTGCTGGTAATAGAAAAACACCAGAACCCATCATGTTGCTGGCAACCAATGCCGTTAACATAATAGGACCCATGGTATTTGATTTTTTAAGTTGCATGATAAGCCCTCGTAACTTCTTTTCTAGTATATCGCCCCAATAGCATTTTGTGAGAAGGATCGACTAAAAACTGTTTTTTTAAGGCTTCTCGCCCTAATAACATTCTAAATTTCATAAGATCGCGATTAGACAATGTTAATTCTATAGAATACGATTGGAGCCCTAACGTTAGGGTCGTCATAATGACATAACGATGCTCTTTATGTCCCGTTGAGCTCATTACTTCACGTTCATCGATTACTTTTGCCTGACATTTTTGAATGATTTTGTGCGTGCCTTGCAAAGGGTGAATTTCAAATTCAACCCATTTTTGCTGATCTTGTGTAAATTCTGAAATATTAAAGGCGTGTAAGGCAGATGTTTTTGCACCGGTATCAATTTTAGCTTTAATATAAGGAATATGGAGTAAAGGCATACCACACCATTCTTGCCACCCTAGCAATGATTTTTCGAAAACCCTAGCCATGATAGGGTTTATCCGGATGCAAGGGCTTAGCATTTTTCTCAATATGTGCGTAGATCATTCCCGCTACATTTTTACCGGTAGACGTTTCAATGCCTTCTAAACCTGGAGAAGCGTTGACTTCCAGCACCAAGGGTCCCCGTTTAGATCGCAATATATCGACGCCGGCTAAATTAAGGCCTATAATTTTGGTGGCTTTTAGCGCGGTTTCTTTTTCCAGAGCATCTAATTTAACGGAATGAGCACTACCTCCCTGATGCACATTAGCGCGAAACTCACCACTTTGCGCTTTACGTAACATACTGGCAACCACTTTATTGCCTACCACTAGACATCTTAAATCTTCGCCATTGGCTTCAGAAATAAATTCTTGCACAATAATATTGGCATTTAACCCCATTAAGGTTTGCATGACACTAGACGCCGCCGCGTAAGATTCAGCAAGCACAACCCCCACACCTTGTGTTCCTTCCAAGAGTTTAATCACGACCGGCGGACCACCGACCATTTTTATCAGCGTGTTAATATCTTTAGATTGGTGTGCAAAACCCGTAATAGGCATACCTATACCCTTTCTACAGAGCAATTGCAACGATCGTAATTTGTCCCGTGCGCGCGTAATCGACAAGGATGAATTAATGCAATACATGCCTTTCGTTTCTAGTTGGCGCACAATGGCAGTACCGTAGACAGTACGCTTAGCACTAATGCGTGGAATAATGGCATCAAAGTTTGTTAATTTTTCACCTTTATAATAAACATGCGCACCCGTGGGTGTGATGTTGACATAACACGACAAATAATCAACGACGGTGATGTGATGCCCTCTTTTTTCACCTTCTTCTACCAAACGGCGCGTTGAATACAACTCATCGTTAAGAGATAAAATGGCGATGTTCATTTTTTTTTTGGATGTCATAATACTCACTTATTTTATTTCAGCTTTATGCAATAGTCTTGCACAAAGGTCAGTATTGCATTTAAGCCCATGGCCTCACCGCCTTGTGGACGACCGGGCTGACTACTCAGATTATACGCCATTAAATCAATATGGATCCATGGTATCGTTTTGGGAGCAAATTCTTGCAAAAAAAGCGCCGCTGTAATCGCCCCAGCGTACGAAGGACCACTGTTATTGATATCCGCAATCGGACTTTTAAGATATTCTTTATAAGGCGCATGTAAAGGCAAGGGCCATAAACACTCGCCTGTTTTATCACTGGCTTCCATTATTTTGGCTTGTATTTGGCGATCGCCACAAAAAAATACCGGAATATCTGGTCCTAAGGCCACGCGTGCTGCTCCCGTTAGAGTGGCAAAATCAATCACTAAACAGGCGTTATGGCCGGCCGCTTCTACTAAGGCATCCGCCAAAACCAGGCGCCCTTCGGCATCCGTATTGCCTATTTCCACAGACAAACCATTGCGTGCAGTATAAACATCCCCGGGTTTAAAGGCCTTAGCACTAATCACATTTTCAACCGCTGGAATTAACACCCGCAACTGTATAGGCAATTGTTGCAATAAAATCATGTTCGCCAATCCTAGAACATGCGCCGCTCCCCCCATGTCTTTTTTCATCAATAGCATGTTGTCAGCAGATTTAATGTCTAGACCGCCGGAATCAAAACACACGCCTTTGCCAATCAAGATTAATAAAGGATCTTCAGCCTTGCCCAAACGCATATCGATTAACCGGGGTTCTCGATGACTGCCCCTGCCTACCGCATGCGTAAGAGGATAGCCTTGTTTTAGTAAATCATCACCCACGATTTCTTGCATCGTTCCAGAAAAACGCTTACAAAAATCGTGACAATAATTAGCCAGTTCCAAAGGACCCAAATCTTCTGCGGGTGTATTGATTAAATCTCGAACCAGGCTAATGCTCTCTACCCAATGCAGTGCCACACGTTCAGTTTCTTGAATATGCAAACAAAGTTTTTCTTTTTGATTCAATGTGCGATAACGGTTAAATTGATACTGAGCCAAACCCCAGGTAGTAGTCAATTGGCGCAAAGAGGTTGCACTTATACCCTCACGCAAGAAGGCATAATCGCCTATAGGCAATTGCGTGATCATAGCAGCACCACTCAAACGTTTTTCAGGATTGTCACAAATCAATAACACTTCTGTAACCGCCGCAGTGTCATCGACGATATAAGTCCATTTTTCATTTCCCGCAATAAAACGGCTGCTCTGCAACCATTTTTGAGTGCGCTCATTCTGTGAGTTCAACCAAGCCTCATACATGGCTGTAGCCAAAACGCGTATAGGCGTTACACCCGTTTTAGCGTCATCTATTTTAAATAAGGGCATTAATCAGAACCGCACAAAGCTTCTAAAGCCGGAACATACGTTTTATTTAATGCTTCAGCAACCGCTTTATAGGTAATATGCCCATGATACACATTAAGACCATTTAATAAATGGGGATCTTCTAACAAAGCTTGTTTTATGCCCTTATTCGCCAATGACAGCACAAAAGGCAACGTTGCATTATTTAAAGCAAAGGCTGCTGTACGCGGCACCGCACCCGGCATATTAGCCACACAATAGTGAATAATACCCTCTTCTTCGTAGATGGGTTCTGCATGCGTCGTAGCTCGGCTGGTTTCAAAACAACCGCCTTGATCGATTGCAACATCAACTAAGACCGAACCCTTGCGCATTTTCTTTAACTGTTCCCGCGTAACCAATTGCGGTGCTGAAGCACCCGGAACCAAGACCGCACCAATAACCAAATCTGCGTTGATAACCGCTTTTTCTATAGCGTGCACTGTGGCGTAAAGCGTATTTAATCTAGAAGCAAATTGCAGGTCCAATTCTTTTAAGCGTTTTAAAGATTTATCAATGACCGTGACGTGCGCTTCTTGACCTATGGCCATACGGATTGCATTGGTACCTACAACCCCACCACCCAATATAACCACTTTAGCAGAAGGAACCCCGGGAACACCGCCTAATAAAACACCGCTACCGCCTTGAGGTTTTTCCAAGCAATGTGCGCCCGCTTGTATGGCCATGCGTCCTGCAACCTCGCTCATAGGCGATAATAAAGGCAAACCTTGATACGCATCGGTTACCGTTTCATACGCAATCGCACAGCATTGCGAGGCCAGGAGCAATTGGGCTTGTTCCGCATCAGGGGCTAAATGCAAATAGGTAAATAACGTGTGATCTTTAGTCAGCATTCTGCATTCAACCGGCTGAGGCTCTTTCACCTTAACGATTAATGTGGCAGAGGAAAAAACATCGGCTGCGCATGGCAAAATTTTTGCCCCCACAGCGGCATATTCGGCATCACTGATGCCTATGCCTAGACCTGCATTTGTTTCCACAAAAACTTCGTGGCCACAACGCGTTAATTCCTGCACACTAGAGGGTACCAATGCCACGCGGTTTTCTAGGGTCTTAATTTCTTTAGGTAAACCAATTTTCATTATTTTGCTCCTGTTTATAAATTTAGGGTAACTTCGTTAATAACTCGGGGATAATTTTAAATAAATCCCCCACCAAACCATAATCGGCAATTTGAAAAATAGGCGCTTCGGCATCTTTATTAATTGCAACGATAACGCGACTGTCTTTCATACCCGCCAAATGTTGTATTGCCCCGGATATCCCTATCGCAATGTAGAGATCGGGTGCTACTATCTTGCCTGTTTGTCCCACTTGATAATCGTTGGGTACAAAACCTGCATCCACGGCTGCGCGCGACGCGCCTACCGCTGCATTGAGTTTATCGGCCAACTGTTCTATTAAGGCAAAGTTTTCTTTATTCTGTAGACCACGGCCACCAGAAATAACCACTTTAGCCTGCCCTAATTCGGGACGCGCACTTTTAGTTTCTTGCCGTTGGATCAATTTCGTTTTTTCTAAGACATACACGGCATCACACACGCGACGTTCTGCGAGCTCTTCTTTGACACTAAGCGCAACATTAAACGCGCTACTGCGTACCGTGATTAAACGGACTGCATCCTGCAAACACACCGTAGCCAACGCATTGCCGGCATAAATTGGGCGTATGAAGGTATTGGGATCTATTATTTCCACAATATCCGACGCCATGCTCACCTGCAACAATCCGGCCAACCGTGGCAATAGATCTTTTCCAAAGGTAGACGCTGCCGCTAAAATATGGCTATAGCCTGGGCTTAAAAACTGCAGCAACAGCGCTAGATTCTCAGACAATTGATCTCTATAGGCCTCATGGTCGGCAACGATAACGCAATGAACCGCTTTCAAAGAACGCACCTTCTCCACTACAGCCTGGCATTGATAACCAGCAACCAACACTTCTATAGGTAACGCTAATTGCTCCGCTGCTGCAATAACAGCCAAGGTACTAGGCTTTAAGCTTTGATTGTCGTGTTCGGCAATAATCAATACTGTCATCCTATCACCTTCGCTTCATTTTTTAACTTGTCCAATAAGTCATCCACTGAATCGACCATAACGCCTGCTTTGCGCGCTTTAGGTGCGGCTATGGACAACACTTTAAAACCTGTTTGAATATTCACGGCCAATTCTTCTAAAGTTACCGTTGCTAATGGCTTTTGTTTGGCGCGCATAATATTCGGCAAAGAGGCATAACGCGGTGTATTCAAACGCAGATCGGTGGTAATGACCGCTGGCAACGACGCCAAAATAACTTCGAAACCACCATCAATTTCGCGAGTGACTTCTACTGAAGCACCTTCTTCTACGATTTTGACTTCACTTGCAAAAGTGCATTGAGGCCAAGACAACAATGCCGCTAGCATTTGCCCTGTTTGGTTATTGTCATCGTCTATGGCTTGTTTGCCCATAATGACTAATTGCGCAGACTCTCTAGCAACAAGCTGTTGTAAAATGCGCGCCACCGCTAAAGGTTGTAGCATTTCATCGCAAGGAACAAATAATGCAGTGTCTATTCCTAAGGCCAAGGCTGCGCGCAGGTTTTCTAGACTCGCCACATGCCCTATGGCCACAACCGTCGTACTGCTGACTAAACCTTGCTCTTTTAAACGAACCGCTTCTTCTATAGCAATTTCATCGAAGGGATTAGTGCCCATTTTGACATTGCTGGTTTCTACACCACTGCCATCGGCGCGCACACGGATTTTGACATAAGGATCAACAACACGTTTAAGGGCCACTAAGACTTTCATATAGCTCCAAAATTATACTATCCATGCGGCTAGTATACCGGGATCTGAGGCTTTTGCAAAATAGCCTTTGGTGAAAAATTTCCTGAATCGATGCAATTAATGCTAAAATGAACTATATTGATGTAATTGGAGCAACTTATGAACAAAGAAAGAGCGCGTACGGTTGTGATGTCTGAAATCATGGTGCCTCAAATGGCCAACTTTTTAGGTAATGTGCATGGGGGTTGGTTATTGGGCTTTCTAGACCGCGTTGCCTATGTTTGTGGCGCGCGCTATTGTGGTTTAACTTTGGTCACTTTATCCGTTGACCAGGTGTTTTTCAAAGAGCCTATTTATGTAGGAGAATTATTAACCTGCTATGCCAATGTCAATTATGTGGGTAAAACCTCTATGGAAATCGGCATACGCGTGACCACCGAAAACCTGCAAACGGGGCAAATTCGCCACACCAATACCTGTTACATCACTATGGTGGCTATAGATGCAAACCAACAGCCCATTCCCATCCCTGCGCTCAATTTGCGTGATGAGGATGAAAAAAGACGTTTTGATGAAGCCTTGAAACGCAGGCAAATGCGTTTAGCCTTATATAATCATAGCAGTTGATTTTTAGGGTAGAAAACTAGTCCTCGAGCTCCAGGAGTGTAGTAATCTACATGACTGGAGCGAGATGGGAGAAGGCAAGAACCCTTAACTACAAATGCGAAGAGTATACAAGGCTAAAAACTCGTCTTAACAAGCAGCTATACGCTCAGGGCTTAAGGTTCCGTATAACTAAATTTTCATTCAAGCAGACCGCTTCATTGAACCTTTTTTTTAAGTCCGTTAATTTATCCTTATCGCTTTGTTTGCATTCATCCATACTCTTATCAATAATCCTATTTATCCAAACCTTAAAAACCTTAATTTTATTTTCCCCCCTCCCACAATATTCATCCCTCCCTCCAGCTTTTAGAAAATCCTGATACTCCCTCTTCAATGCTTGAATACAGTCTCGGAGGCTTGAATTTAGTACATGGCTATTTAAGCCGGAAAAGAAACCCGCTGTTCGTTGCTCTAGAATGCGTCCCTTTTCTTTGCTGTCACATTGAAAAAAATTTACTTTATTTATTTTCTGCGAGGATGATGTTTCATCTGAATGAAGATCAATTTCCTTGTTATGACTTTCAATGGATCCAGATTGTTCTTTTAGCTTCAGCTTGTCACAAAAAATCCCCGGTTTTAATTCGGGCGGCCTTTCTAATTTTGATTGAGATTTAAGATTGGATGCCTCGCTATGATCTACAATGGGATCGGGTTGTTCTACTAATTTTGGTTTGTCACCAGGGGCGCCTGAATTCGCTTTGGCGTCCACAGAACTAAGAAGGGGAAAGCGCAAAGAAACTTCAGATGCAATGCCTGTTCTAAAAAATAGCGATGCATTAGCATTTTCTAAGCAAATCTCAATTAAGGCCTTTGTAATGGGGGCATTAGGGATGCGAAATACTTAATTTCGCCATTTCAGGTTTATTTAGGTTCATTGCTAAACTTAAGTATTTTCGAACACCATTTCTTTTATTGAAATTTTAAGCTGCGCATATTCTACACTAAAACCCTTAAGGAAACATTAAGGGTGTGTGTATTATCTGACCAGAATACCCCTGGCTTTGCAAAAACGACATAAAGAGGCTAGACTATTGTATAAGTAATATACGATTCATGGCTTGTATTTACATCTTTCCTTAAAAATCAGCCATATGAGGTAAAATATCATGTCACAACATCACAACGCCACACAGCACGAGAAGCTATACCAGCCTCCTACTTATTTTAACAAAAGGCTCTGCGCTGCCCACGCGGATATGTCCGCATCACATCTGGCTGGAACAGGAGATTATAAAAAGCGTCCACTGTTTCATGGCATAAAACAACACATTAAAATCGGTTTTGCCCTAGGTGTGGGTGCTTTGGGTGTATTGGCGCTTATGCCGCCCGCACAAGGGCGCGCGCCTACCCCTATTAAAAGCGACCTTTCTGGCGCATTTAAAGGTCTAAAGAAAAAATTAGCTCAAAGTGGTGCCTCGCAGGATATATGGAAGCAAATTGCAAAAGACTTTACCCTATCCGCCTACGCCAATAATCCTGCGGTATTGAAACAAATTCGTTGGTATCAAGATCACCCAAAATCATTGTCAGACATCGCTGCCAAGGCAGCTCCCTACCTTTATTATATACACCAGCAAGTTAAGGAAAAAGGTTTGCCTGGCGAGTTGGTGTTGTTGCCTATTATTGAAAGTGCTTATAATCCCTTTGCTTCCTCTTCCGTAGGTGCGGCCGGTCTATGGCAATTGATGCCAGGAACAGGATCTGATCTCGGGTTAAAACAAAATTCAGGTTTTGACGGCAGACGCGACGTCATCGGCTCCACACAAGCGGCCCTTAGCTACTTAAGCCATTTGGATAAAATTTTTGATAAAAACTGGTTGCTCGCCTTGGCCGCGTATAACTCTGGCCCCGGAACGGTGTTAAAAGCCGATAAGAGCAATAAAGGCGATCATAGTAACAGCCAATTTTGGTCTTTGCATTTGCCACAAGAAACCAAACAATATGTCCCTCGATTATTGGCCGTTGCCGCCATCATTGGCAACCCTGCAAAATATGGAATACACTTGCCGGATCTTCCTAATAAACCCTACTTTGCCAAGGTAGCCATCGACAGTCCTATTGCGTTGTCTAAAGTGGCTAAGCTATCCAACTCGTCTGTAGATAAAGTGCGTACCTTAAACCCTGGTTATGTGGGCACACAAAATGCATCGGCTACACCCAGCCATGTCTTAATCCCTATAGAAAAAGTCGCTACTTTTAAGGAAAATATGGATACGCAAGGCAAAACAACTACGGTGGAAATGCCGGATCCGGCTGCTGTAAAAAATACGGCAACACCTACACCTATTCCTACAAAAAAAGCCGGCCCTACAAAAACCGCGGCTAAGACTAAAACGCCTAAGGATAAAACCATTCATAGCAGGATCTATAAAGTTAAAACAGGCGACAGCATGTCTTCTATCGCTAAAAAACAAGGGGTAACCCTGGCGGCATTGCAGAAGGCAAATCACTTAAAAAGTGATGATTTAAAAATAGGTCAAGTACTGACAGTTCCTGCTAAGGCCTAAAACTCAAGTGCTGTGGGTTATTGTTCTAGTTCGCGAGAAAACAGCAAAAATTACGTAAAATAACATTCCAATAACGTTAAAGTTGCATGACTTGTCCAAATCCGTTACAATCCTGATTAAGTATTATGCAATTCATGGGCTATGCCTTTGTTTTCCATAAAAATTAACCCGCTTTAATTAAAAGATCAGATTAAAATCGGTTTTACCCTTAGTCTGGCTGCCGTGGGTTTATGAGTACTCATGCCCCCTTTGCAAGCGCACGCCCCTCCCCCTTATAAAAACGCCAAGAAAGGAGCAACCCCAAGTGATGCTTCGCAGGAAATAAGGAAAATCCTTAAAAAATGATCGTTTGAAAATACGCCAAGCGCTGGCAATTCCAACTACAGCCTAGGCAAAAAAAGTTGCATTAAGAGGTAAAATCAGTTAAAATCCTGTTTTAATATTATGCAAATTAGAGTATGCATTTTTATTTCTCCTTAAAAATCAACTCTATGGAGCGAATTTCATGTTAGGACATCTTAAAACGACGTGCCATAAAAAGCCCTATCAACCCCCCGATACGTTGAATAAAAGAACGCCTCAATTGGATCTGATTGGACTATATCAACGCTTAAAACATCACATTAGAATCGCTTTTACCCTCGGTATGGGTGCCTTGAGTTTATTCGCTTTTATGCCCCCTCTAATAGCAAATGCCTCGTCTATCCCCTATAAAAGCGCAAAGAAAAAATCCGTGCACAATAACGGATCGCAAGAGATATGGAAACAAATTGCCAAAGATTTTACCCTATCAGAATATGAAGACACCCCAGAGGTGCAACAACAAATCCGCTGGTATCAACAACACTCAAAGTCATTAACCGACATCACTAAACGGGCCGCACCGTATCTTTATTACATCCATGGACAAGTAAAAGAAAAAGGTTTACCTGGCGAATTAGTGTTATTGCCTATCATTGAAAGCGCTTACAATCCATTTGCTTACTCTCAAGGTGCTCTGGGTTTATGGCAATTAATGCCCGGAACAGGATCGGACCTAGGCTTAAAACAAAATGCGGGCTTTGATGGCCGGCGGGACGTCATCAGCTCTACCCAAGCAGCATTAAGTTATTTGGGGCATTTAGACGCTATGTTTGATAACAATTGGCTACTTGCTATAGCAGCCTATAATTCAGGCCCTGGAACCGTCTTAAAGGCTGATAAAAGCAATAAAGGTAATCATGGCGATACCAAATTTTGGTCCTTGCATCTACCTGAAACGACCAAACAATATGTACCTAGACTATTAGCCATTGCGGCAATTATTAGCAATCCTGAAAAATATGGCGTCCGCTTGCCTGATGTGCCCAATGAACCCTATTTTGCAAAAGTGGATATTGACGGTCCCATTGCTTTATCAAAGGTCGCTAAATTATCCAATATGTCTGTAGACGCTGTTTACAATTTAAATGCTGGCTATACTCAGCAACAAACAAGCACCAATGCATCCAAGCACCTATTAATTCCCGTAGAAAAAGTGCAAACTTTTAAGAAAAATATGGATGCGCAAGGCAAGACCGTTGAGGTACAAATGCCCACACCCCTTGCTACCGATAAAGATGAAAAATCGGTTTCCAGTAATAATAAAACGGTCAATTATAGCGTAGAAGCTGGCGATACCCTGAGTACAATAGCGCTACACAATCACGTAAAATTAAATGACTTACTTAAATGGAACCGCTTAAGTTTAAACAGCATCGTGCATACGGGTCAAATATTACAATTAAATGCACCTGAAAATAGCGATGCTAAAGAAACCCTCTATGCCGCAGCCGATAGTATTCCCGGCACCGTTGAAGCCAACGCTAGCGATGGCTATCACATTAAACCGGGCGATACCTTAACCGCCATCGCCAAAAAAGAAGGCGTAGCCCTCGGTAGCTTGCGCGAAGAAAATCATTTGAGTAATGACCATCTAAAAATAGGTCAAGTGTTGACAATCCCTAGTGTAGGCTAACTCTTCGCATTTGAAGATGCGAGATTGCGCGTAGGGGCAGCCCACGTGCCTGCCCTAGAGGGGCAAACCACAGGGGCTTGCCCCTACGGAACAATTGGGATTTTGCTGTGGAATGGGTATAAAATCCTCACTTCTTATCCTTGACCGCATCGGGGTTACGCTCGGCCTTAGTGCTGCTGCGCAGTATCAACGACAGTTTGGCTCTATAGATACCCTCACTGCCCGTTAACAGCACATCCACTTCAGTTTTTTGCGTACTGATTAATTTGCCATCTTGATACCATTCATACTTAATTTTTCCGGCTTTATTCTCCATCTTAATTTTAACCACACCAATTAAATCGTCTAGGCTCCAAGGTGGTGTATCTCGTTCAATCAAAGAAACAATGACCTCGGTGGCGGAGCCTGCAGGCAGTTTACCTTGCCACAATTGAAAATTACTGATTTGACTAACGCCATTTCCAGGCCAGTACACGGGAGATTGTGGAATGGTATAATAACGATTTTTACCGCTGGAATTAAATTCGCTAACCGCAACGTAAATTTCATCAGAATATTTTTCGGTTAATTTTACCGGTGTAATGCTATCCAATTGTATTGCTGGGCGTAATAATAGAGCCGTTTTATTTGACTTAGTGCTGTTTTGCGCCGTTGTAGGCTGAGTTGTTTGTGCAGTGATGTTTGTTTTATCCGAGGCTTTAGTTTGCGCAAACAAAATGCTATTGTTGAGCAATAATCCCGCCGACAGCATTAGACCTAATACAAAATATTTTTTCATCATTTTTTCCTTTATCTCCTAAGGCCGCTTACAATCAAACTGTAAAACATCTCCCTTGACGAGAACGTGCAGCGTATCGCCGGGCAGATAATCGCCCTTTAATAAATGTTGCGCCAAAGGATCTTCCAAATAGTGTTGCACTACGCGTTTTAGCGGGCGTGCACCATACGAGACATCATACCCCCGTTCGGCTAAATAATCCAGTACTTTTTTATCCCATTCCAGATGTATATCTTTGCTTTTTAGACGTTTAGCTAAACGTTCGATTTGCAACCCTGCAATGTGTTTAATCTGTCCCATAGTTAAAGGATGAAACACCACCATCTCATCTAAACGATTGATGAATTCCGGGCGAAAATGTTCTGAAACGACTTCCATCACTTTGGCCTTCATGGACGCATAATCGTTGTCTTTTTTTTGCATGCACTCTTGAATCACCACAGAGCCTAAATTGGAGGTCATCACGATAACGGTGTTTTTAAAATCAACGGTGCGTCCTTGGCCATCGGTTAAACGACCCTCGTCTAAAACTTGCAACAAAATATTAAAGACATCGTGATGGGCCTTTTCAATTTCGTCTAATAAAATTAATGAGTACGGTTTACGACGTACCGCTTCTGTCAAATACCCACCTTCTTCATACCCTACATAACCAGGAGGTGCCCCTATTAAGCGCGCAACCGAATGTTTTTCCATAAATTCAGACATATCGATGCGGATCATGGAATCTTCAGCATCAAATAAAAATTGCGCCAGTGCTTTACACAACTCTGTTTTACCCACGCCGGTAGGTCCTAAGAATAAAAATGACCCTATGGGGCGGTTTGGATCGGATAACCCGGCACGCGAACGGCGAATAGCATTGGCAACAGCAGAAACCGCTTCATCTTGCCCAACCAAACGCGCATGTAAAGCCTCTTCCATTGCCAATAATTTTTCTTTTTCGCCAGAGAGCATTCGGCTAACTGGAATGCGTGTCCATTTAGAAAGGATTTCAGCAATTTCTTCTTCGGTGACCGCCGTACGCACCAAGCGCGTAGGTTGTGATTCTAACTGACTTGCCGCTTGCAATTGCTTTTCCAATTCGGGAATACGGCCATATTGCAGCTCAGACATCTTGGCTAAATCATTTTCACGGCGCGCACTTTCCATTTCCATGCGGGCACTTTCTAATTTTTCTTTTATCCCTTTTGTGCCTTGAATGGCGGCCTTTTCGGCTTTCCATATTTCAGAAAAATCTGCGAATTCTTTTTCTAGCGTTTTGATTTCAAGTTCCAAGTCTTGCATGCGTTTTTTAGACGCCGCATCTTTTTCTTTTTTCAAGGCCTCTCGTTCAATTTTCAACTGAATTAATCGGCGTTCAATTTTATCCATTTCTTCTGGCATAGAGTCTATTTCCATGCGTATATGGCTCATGGCTTCATCAATTAAATCAATGGCTTTGTCGGGTAATTTACGCCCCGAAATATAACGATGCGAGAGCGTTGCGGCGGCAACGATGGCTCTATCGGTTAATTCCACCCCATGGTGAATTTCATAACGCTCTTTTAAGCCGCGCAAAATGGCAATGGTATCTTCCACATTAGGCTCATCCACCAATACCGTTTGGAAGCGCCGTTCTAATGCCGCATCTTTTTCTACGTATTTTCGATATTCGTCTAATGTGGTAGCGCCTATGCAATGCAATTCGCCGCGCGCTAAAGCCGGTTTTAACATATTACCTGCATCCATTGCCCCTTCGGCTTTACCGGCGCCCACGATCAAATGCAATTCATCCACAAATAAAATGACTTGTCCTTCTTGTTTATTTAATTCATTTAACACCGCTTTTAAGCGCTCTTCAAATTCCCCTCGGTATTTAGCACCGGCCACTAAAGCACCCATGTCCAATGCCAAGACTTTTTTATTGCGCAAGCCTTCAGGCACTTCGTTGTTAATAATGCGTTGGGCTAAACCTTCCACAATGGCGGTTTTACCCACGCCGGGTTCACCCACCAATA
The DNA here is from genome assembly GCA_009885895.1 of Gammaproteobacteria bacterium. Classification (GTDB taxonomy): domain Bacteria; phylum Pseudomonadota; class Gammaproteobacteria; order UBA1113; family UBA1113; genus VFKP01. Next base: position 11,094 of record VFJV01000131.1, on the reverse strand, counting down.
CAGGATTATTTTTAGTACGTCGTTGTAACACTTGAATAGTGCGCCGAATTTCCGCATCGCGCCCTATTACAGGATCTAATTTACCCTCTAAAGCTCTCGCCGTTAAGTCAACGGTATATTTTTGTAATGCAAAACGGGCATCTTCAGCATTTTCACTCATCACTTTTTCTCCTTGTCGTAAGTTGTTTATGGCCTGGGTTAGTTTGTCTTTAAGACTGCCCCCCGTGTTAGGCGTTTTATACATTTCTTGCAGCATGTCTTTTAAAGCACAATCCACTTCTAAGACCGCTAGAATAAACCACTCGCTAGAGATAAATTGGTCTTGATGCGCGCGCGATAATTTCTCACAAGCCAATAACACGCGCTGCAAATCGCGTGATACATGTACATCCGTTACATTTGTAACCTGCGGCATGCTTTGCAATAATGTTTCTAGATACTGACGTAATACAGGTAAAGCAATACCGCATTGGTTCAACAACTGCCCCACCGTACCGCCAGCTTCCAAGAAGGCCCGCAGCAGATGTTGTGGCTCAATGAATTGGTGTTCCCGCTCTACGGCAATAAATTGCGCGCGCTCTATGGCCTTTAAAAAGGATTGGGTGAATTGGTTCATGTCCATAATATTGTCCTAAAGATAATACCTTAGCAGTATAGCGTATAGTGAAATTTGGGGCTAACAAGGGTTATTTTCAAGCCCTTGACATGCACCCCAAAACTGTCTAGAATCCTGTCAGTTAGGAAATGCATCACCCTCCAATAGACCCTGCAACCACTTTTTGAGGTAAAAACCATGTTTAGTAAAAAAATTATACTCTTAAGCTCAACACTCGCTTTAATCCCCCTATTAGGCGGTTGCGGACCCAATTTATCCCCCAATACCTACAGCGGCAACGACGTAGGCGTAGCCAGTAGGGTCATTAAAGGCACTATTATTGCCATGCGACCGATTAAGATTGAGCAAAATAGTGGTGTAGGTGCCGTAGGCGGTGCCGTTGCGGGTGCTGCTGGCGCTAGTCTGCTCGGCACTAACCCAGCGGCAAGCATTGCGGCTGGGGCAGGCGGTGCAGTAGTAGGGGCTCTGATTGGAAATGCCGCTGAAAAAGGAATGCGCAGAGATGTAGGGTATGAGTACATTATTCAGCTCAATAATAACTCAACTATTTCTGTTACACAGCAGCAAGATCTGCAATTGGCTCTAAATCAGCATGTGCTGGTCATTTATGGGTCAACTACGCGTATAGTACCGGATAATACGGTTACTATGCCTGCTCCAGCTGCAACAACAAAGCCGTAAAAAGGCTCTACTATCTTAGGGACAACAGCAAAAGGTTGCCCTTTTTCCTTGATTTCGCACCTACATAGGATCTCAATTCTAGAAAGGAAGAGGCAGACATGAAAAAAATAAATTTTGCCAGTGACAATTATGCAGGCGTTCATCCTGAAGTAATGAAAGCCATTTTGACTGCGAATGACGGGCCTGCTGTTGCTTATGGTGGCGATGACATCACAGCAGCCGCTATACAACAATTTAAGTGCCATCTGGGTAATCATGCCGAAGCCTTTTTTGTCTTCAATGGCACAGGTGCTAATGTAAGCGCGCTATGTGCCATGACCCAGAGCCATGAATCAGTCATTTGTGCCGAAAAGGCCCATATTCAAGTCGATGAATGCGGTGCCCCTGAAAAAATAGTGGGTTGTAAACTGTTGCTGGTTCCAGCCACGCAGGGGAAAATAACCGTCGAGGGAGTACGGACACAATTACAACGCATTGGTGATCAACACTATGTGCAAGCGCGGGTTATATCCATCAGCCAGTCCACTGAATATGGTACCGTTTATACATTAGATGAATTACGAGAACTTTCGGATTTTGCCAAAGCACATGGATTATATTTACACATGGATGGCGCACGCCTTGCGAATGCCGCAGCCAGTTTGACAATCAATTTAAAAACCATTGTAGAAGCCGCTGGTGTGGATGTACTGTCATTTGGTGGTACTAAAAATGGGATGATGATGGGGGAGGCCGTCGTTTTCTTGAATCCCCTACTGGCCAAATCATTTTTATATACCCGAAAACAAAACATGCAGCTCGCATCTAAAATGCGTTTTATCTCAGCGCAATTTCAGGCTTTATTCTCTAATGATCTATGGTTAAATAATGCCCGTCACGCTAATACCATGGCGCAACATATGGCACAAGGATTAAGAAAAATTAAATCCATCCAGATTACGCAGCCCGTTGATGCCAATGCCATTTTTGCCATTATGCCCACAGCTTTAATTGAAAAGTTGAAAACGCGCTACCATTTTCATGTATGGGATGAGCGTTTATCAGAAGTGCGTTTAATGACGTCGTTTGATACAAAGGTAGAAGAGATTGCTGATTTTGTTAGCCATGCTACACAGTAATTTCTAAGACATACTCATAGCAGTTGGCTTTAACGCAACTGCTCCAATACCCATTGGCAATACAATTCACCGCGATGCTCATAATTATTAAACATATCAAAACTGGCGCAGGCGGGTGAAAATAAAACCACATCGCCAGAAGATGCTTTTTCTGCCGCCAATGCGACCGCTGCACGCAGATCCTCTACATCCACAATATCGGTACTGCCCGTTAAAGCCTGTTGTATAATCGCCTTATCTTGACCATATACAATAAGTAATTTAACGCTTTCACTCACAATATGACGCAATGGCGAAAAATCGGCACCCTTAGCTATTCCGCCCGCAATTAGAATTAAATGTTTTTTTTGTGGCAATTGCAACCCCGCAATAGCAGCCAAGGTTGCGCCTACATTGGTACCTTTGGAATCATTATACCAGGTGATATCACCTTTCTTGATCACGACTTGGCAACGATGCGCCAAGCCATGAAAGCTGCGCAGCACATCACACATGGTCGAAAAGGCTAAACCTAAACAATGGCCTATAGCCAACGCCGCTAAAGCATTGCTCCAATTGTGTCGCCCTTGTAAAGGCAATTCGGCCACATCCAATAATAACTCATCACCATAAGCCAAATAATCTGTGTTATCGCGACTGATTAAACCAAATTCTTTTTCTTTAGGCTGAGATAAACCAAAACTAGTACTAATAGCCTGGTTATTTTTAGGATAGGTATTCTCGTCATCCCGATTCACGACAATATGGCCTGCATGGCGATAAATTCTTTGCTTAGACGCTATATACTCTTGCAAAGAAGCATAACGGTCTAAATGATCGGCCGTAATATTTAAAATACACGCCACTTCTAAAGCTAAGGTATGCGTCGTATCCAATTGAAAACTAGACAACTCCAATACATGCGTAACCTCTTTAGTGTCTGGTAATAAGGACAAAGCCGTAATGCCAATATTGCCACCCATGCGCATGGCTAAACCCGCCTTTTCTGCCATTTTAGCGACCAAAGTCGTCACGGTAGATTTAGCGTTAGAACCCGTAATACCCACAACGTTCCCAAAATGCGCACGCGCAAATAATTCTATATCGCCGATAATCGGAATTCCCTGTAGGGCTAACTGCTCTAGAACGGGTTGATGTGGCGACAAACCCGGACTTAAAATAATTTCATCCACGTCTTGAAAATAACTGAGCTTCAAAGGGCCCGTATGTATATCATTATGCGGAAACTCGCCACGCAAGGCACCTATGCCTGGCGGTTCATCACGCGTATCCACCGCGCACCAATTTACACGGTGTGCATTTAGAAAATGGACGACGGACAAGCCCGTTTCGCCTAAACCTACAACGATGTACTGCTTATCCAGAGCAATCACTTTAACGCACCTTCAAAGTCAACAAACCGCATAAAACTAAAATAACCGTGACAATCCAAAATCGTACGATGACCTTGGGCTCTGCCCACCCCTTTAACTCAAAATGATGGTGTAAAGGTGCCATGCGAAAAATGCGCTTGTGTGTCATTTTAAAATACCCTACTTGCAATATCACAGATGCCGTTTCGGCCACAAACAACCCGCCCATGATAAACAAAACAATTTCTTGACGCACCATCACCGCCACACAACCTAAAGCAGCCCCTAATGACAATGCACCCACATCCCCCATGAAAACTTGAGCGGGATAACTGTTAAACCACAAAAAGCCTAAACCCGCGCCTACAAGAGCACCACAAAAAACCGCTAATTCTCCCACGCCAGGAACATAAGGAATGTGTAAATATGCTGAAAATTGAATATTTCCCGTTAAATACGCAAAAATACCCAAACCACCACCGACTAAAACGATGGGCAATATAGCCAATCCATCTAGACCATCGGTTAAATTAACCGCATTGCTAGAACCTACAATCACAAAATACGCCAATATAATAAAGCCTAGACCCAATTGCGGGTGCACACTTTTAATAAAAGGAATATACAATTCTGTTTCTATGGAATTATGCGCCATGAGATATAAGGCTATGGCTACACCGATGCCCAAAACCGATTGCCAAAAATATTTATAGCGCCCGGCTAAACCCTTGCTATTTTTTAAGGTCACCTTGCGATAATCATCTACCCAGCCTATAGCCGCAAAACCACAAAGAACAATAAGAATCAACCAAATATAAAGATTTTCTAAATCTGCCCATAATAAAGTGGTCATAACGACGGATAAAACAATAAATGCACCGCCCATAGTGGGCGTACCTGATTTTGATAAATGAGTTTTAGGACCATCATCACGCACCGATTGGCCTATTTGCAATCGTTTTAAATAAGCGATCATCTTCGGACCTAGCCACAAGGACAAGACCAATGCGGTTAACGACGCTAGCAGCGCACGCAAGGTTGAATACTGAACGATGTTAAAGCCATGATAATAATGCGCAAGCCAGCGCCCCAATAATTCTATCATCGATTGATTATCCTTTTATTAATTCTTGCACAATGTTTTCCATTTTCATAAAACGAGAGCCCTTAATCAGCACCACCACCTCTTTAGAGAGTAATGGATTTAATTCTGCTAGCAGCGTATCTTGATCGTTAAAATGACGAGCCCCTGCACCAAATGCATTCACGGTATGCAAGGTTAAATCTCCCACGGCCAATAAAATATCTACACCCATTTCACGAATTTGCTGCCCTAAAGCATAATGATAATCTTCGCTTAAATCCCCTAGTTCACCCATGCTTCCCAATACCATGATACGTTTGCCTGGGTACTCCATCAGTACCGATAATGCTGCCGCCATACCGGCGGGATTAGCATTGTAGCTGTCGTCTATAATCATTTCACCTTGATGGCCGTGATATTCATTCAGCCTTTTATTGACCGCCTGTATCTGTGACAAACCTTGTTGTATATCCTTTAAACTGGCACCGAGTTGCGCGGTAGCGGCCGCTGCGGCTAAGGCATTCAAGATATTATGCCGCCCTAAAATAGGCAACGTAATTTTGATTTCACCTAGAGGACTACATAAACGGAATTCAGGTCTATGTTGTGCATTGATACCAATATCAACCGCACGATAATCCGCTTGTGCATTTTCGCCAAACCTTACTTTCTTGCGTTCAAATACCAAGGCTTGCCAATATTCAAAATGGGCATCATCGGCATTTAATACCGCAACCCCACTCGGAATTAAACCTCTAAAGATTTCACCCTTCGCTTGTGCCACACCATAAACATTGCCAAATCCTTCTAAATGTACCGGGCCCGCATTCGTGATCACCGTCACGTGGGGTTTAGCCATTTGCGTTAGATACGCGATTTCTTCAAAATGATTAGCGCCCATTTCAATCACCGCATAATCGTGTTGTTCTTGTAATTTTAATAAGGTTAAGGGCACACCGTAATCATTATTCAACGTACCTTCTGTAGCCAAAACATGTCCTTTTTGCTCTAAAATTGCCGCCATCATCGTTTTGGTTGTCGTTTTACCGCAACTGCCGGTGACAGCGATGAGGGGTAAATCGGCTAGCTGCGCGCGACGTAAAGCACCCAAACGGCCTAAAGCTAGACGGGTATCGTCAACCTTTAATACAGGTAAATCGCTGTGTACATCTTTTTCGACCATCACTGCGCAAGCGCCTTGTTTTTGTGCTTCGTTTATAAAATTATGACCATCGAAGTTCGGTCCTTTGATAGCGATAAATAAATCGCCTGTTTTAATCTCGCGTGAATCGATGGTAACGGAGCTAAAGCTTACATCCGCACCGGAACGATGTGCGTCTAACGGTTTAAGCAATTCTGAAAATTTAAAATGCGCCACGGTCTGCCTCTTTTTTATTTATTATCGTATGGTTTTCAATGCATCCAGCGCAATTTGCATATCAGAAAGAGGGTATTTAACATCCCCAATTTGCTGATATGTTTCATGCCCTTTACCTGCAATCAAGACTATATCATTCAAACCCGCTTTATGAATGCCTTCTAATATGGCTTCTTTACGATCTAACACAATGGTACGTGTAGCCTTTTGCGTCATCCCAGTTGCAATTTCTTCGGCAATGCGCATCGGTTTTTCATGACGAGGATTGTCATTGGTGATAATGCAATAATCGCTATACGTTTCAGCAATTTTACCCATGAAAGGTCTTTTCCCCTTGTCTCTATCGCCACCGCATCCAAAAATGCAAATAATACGATCTGGGTTATGTGCTTTAACAGCCAATAAAACTTGCGCTAACGCATCCGGTGTATGCGCATAATCAATCACCACGCGGGGCAAGCCTTGCCCACCCAACATTTGCATGCGACCGTTAACGCTTTGCAATAAAGGCAATACTTTTTCAATATCGCGAATAGAAAAATTAAGTCCTAACAATGCGGCAATGCTTGCCAATACGTTCGCCACATTAAAACGGCCCAATAAAGTTGTTTCAGCCAAAATTTCCCCCATGGGGGTTTGCACCTTAAATTGCAATCCTTGATTTGATAAGACGATATCAGTAGCGTAAATTTGTGGAATGTTGCCTAAGTCCTTAACGGGATCATCAATAGCATAAGCCAATTTATTCAAGTTATTCGGCAAACTTTTTAATAGACCCAATCCAAATTCATCTTCTGCGTTAATAATGGCTAATTTTAAGCCTGGATGATTAAATAATTTCCGCTTAGCCTGCGCATAAGCCGCCATAGTCTGGTGATAATCTAAATGATCGCGCGTTAAATTCGTTAATATCGCCATATGCAGTTGCAAGCCGGAAATACGTTTTTGCTCTAAGGCGTGTGATGAAACTTCTAGGGCAATAGCACGAGCACCTTCTTGCTTTAATTGCCTACAATAGCGATTCAAGGTAATGACATCGGGGGTGGTATGTGTACTGGGAATTAACGCATGGTGCAAACCATAACCCAAAGTGCCAATGACCCCGCAGGGTAATTGTAGCGCTCGCAACGCTTGAGCAATATAATGTGTGCACGATGTTTTTCCATTGGTACCCGTCACCCCAATAAGTGCCATGTTGCGCGTGGGATCGTTAAAAAAACGTTTGGCCAAGGGTCCTAGGATTTCATCTATACGATTAACCGGCAAAAGAGGTACCTTGGGATCCCAGCCTTCTAGCTGCTGCATAGACAACCCTTTGCCATCAGCAATTTCATACAGAACTGCGGCAACGCCTTTTTTTAAGGCCTCGCCCACAAATTGCCGGGCATCGCTCAATTCACCACGACGTGCAATAAACAAATCGCCGGGTTTAGCATCCCGACTATCGGTACACAGATCCTGGATATCAAGATCTGCATCCGGATCGATATCCGTAAAATCTTTACACAACTGGCTGAGTTTTATCATGTCTTATCTGCTCTAGGAGATTATAATTGTAGACTAAATCAGCCCTTATTATCCTCTTTATCGGGTGCAATATCCAGTACCCTTAGAGCACCGCCCATAATTTGGCTAAAAGCAGGGGCCAAAATTTGCGCACTATAATAGCCTTTATGTGGCTCCTGTAATAGCACCATCACCACCAGCCTAGGATCAGAAGCCGGTGCTGCGCCTACAAAAAAAGCCATATGCCGCTTTGGATCGTAATGGCCTGTAGAATCTAGCACACGTGTTGTTCCCGTTTTGCCCAACACCCTATAACCCGAAACTTGTCCCTTCACGGCAGCCTGTTCCACTACGGCTTCTAGCATCCTCTTTACTGCTCCCGCTATTTTTGCATCCATAACCCGCTCGCCTTGCGGTATTTCTGATACCTTAACCATACTAATAGGCATTTTAATGCCTCCGCGGGCAATGGTGGCGTAGGCATTGGCCACCTGCAAAGGCGTTGCCGATAATCCATAACCGAAGGATAGGGCCGCCAAACTAAAATCGGACCACTTATGCAAGGGTAAACTACCCTTCACCTCGCCTGGAAAACCGCTGCCCGTCAATTGCCCATAACCCATTTTATGCAATAATTCCCATAAACTATTGGGTGGCGTCGTCAACGTTAATTTCGCTGTACCCACGTTACTGGATTTCACCAACACCGTCGTCATATTAATCACGCCATTGTTGCCTTCTGGATCACTGACCCTATGCCCATTGAGTATATACCAACCTGGATTGGTATCCACTAAACTGTCGGGTGTATATTTTCCCTGAGCCAATACATTGGCTAAACTCATGGCTTTAGTCGTAGAACCGGGTTCAAAACTGTCGGTCACACAGCGGTTGCGTACCGAATTTAGCATAGTAGGATTAATCCCTTGATTAGGATTGTAAGACGGTGCATTGGCCATCGCCAATACTTCGCCAGTCTTTACATCTAAGACTATCACCGATCCCGCAACCGCATCCACGGCACTGACTGCTGCAGCCAGGTCGCGATACGCTAAATATTGAATACGGTGATCTAAGCTTAAAGCCAATTCTTTGCCCGGTTCTTCAGGACGAAGCATCCCTAATAAAGCAACCACATGCCCTACACCATCTTTTAAAACCTTTTCTTTTCCTGGCACCCCTGTTAACCATTGATTGTAAGCCAACTCCATACCTTCTTGGCCCTGGTTATCGATGTTGGTAAAACCTATGACTTGTGAAGTCACTTCTGCTTCCGGATAATAACGGCGGTATTCATTCAAACTGTGCACGCCTTCCAAATGCAATGCCATAATTTTCTGGGCTAAGTACGGTGAAATATGTCGTTTTAAATACACGAAGTCTTTGTTGTTATTTGATTTTAAACGGGCCTCTAACACACTGACATTGTCATTAAGCAATGCGGATAAAGCACTAAGATTATTGCGCGTCACTACGAATTCTTGAGGGTCAATCCAAATGGAGGACACGCGCGTCGTAATGGCTAAAGGATAATGATCCCTGTCCGTTATCATACCACGCAAGGCAGGACGTTCAATAACGCGCTGACTGCGCGCATCGCCCTGTCTTAATAGAAAAGCCCTATCGATCACAGTCAGTTGAACAAATCTGCACAATAACCCTATGAATGCCAGTGCTAAACAGGTTAATAAAATAACCCATCGCCACGTATGGCGTGTATAAAAACTCACTACTCTACCGTAATGACATTTTTACTGCTAGGCACCTGCATATTCAGCTTGGTTTCAGCAACATTTTGTATGCGGCTTTGTTGTGACCAGGTGGCTTGTTCCAATAGTAATTGCGAATGCATTAAAGTCATATCATCGTATTGTTGACGACTGTATTGTAATTCGCTCGTAAGTTGTCGTTCATGCCCTCTAATGTAGATAATCCCCAGCATACTGCCTAATAACAAGCAGGCCAAAAGAAAGGCTATCAACACTTCTCGTTCTAGCATGAAATCTTTGATTCTACCTCGTGTAAAATCGCTGGCTAAAATTGCTCTTGCGGCTGCACTCATTTTATTTTCCTCATTACCCTCAAAATAGCACTGCGTGCACGTGGATTATCATTTATCTCTTCTGCGCTCGCACGGCTGACTATTTCCTTTTTAATCCCTGGCACCACCTCGGCACCTCTAATTGGTAAATCTCTGGGGTAAGGATCACCCTTTGCCCCTTGCTGTATAAATCGCTTTACCAAACGATCTTCTAGCGAATGAAAACTGATGACGGCCATACAACCATTGACCGCTAATACAGGCAAAATTTGTTGTAAAAAAACCTCCAACGCTTCCAGTTCACCGTTAATGTAAATTCGTATCGCTTGAAAAATACGTGTAGCCGGATGTTTTGTCATGCGCCATTGTTTACCCTTCGGTATCATTGCACTGACTAAATCTGCCAATTGCTTTGTAGTCTGCAATGGGCGTTCTAATCGTTCTGCAATGATGGCACGCGCAATAGCCCGTCCATACGCTTCCTCACCATACTCCTTAAACACTCTAGCCATGTCTTCTTCAGAGGCCACAGCCAACCAGTGTGCTGCCGTCAACTCTTGTTCCACATCCATACGCATATCCAACGGCCCATCTCTTAGAAAAGAAAAGCCGCGTGTCGCATCATCCAACTGCGGTGAAGACACTCCTAAATCTAATAGCACGCCATCCACTTTGCCTAAAATGCCCCAGTGTTTGGCCCATTTTTCTATTTCCGAAAAACTTCCTTTTTGCAGGGTAAAGCGTTTATCTGTAATCGCTTTACCTGCTGCGATGGCCGCTTCATCCTTATCTAAGGCATATAAACGACCATCTTCATTCAACTGTTCTAAAATGGCTAAACTATGTCCGCCTCGGCCAAAAGTACCCTCTATATAGATGCCATTAGGCTTAATATCTAAACCCGTGATCACCTCTTGCAGCAATACGCTGGCGTGATCCGCTTTGTCCGTGATGGCTCGTTCCGTCACAGCGAAATATGCTGCAATTCTGTGGGCAAGCCATCGCTATTCATTTGCTTATCTTCTTCTAACCAAATTTCACGTTGAGCATCCCACAGGGTATCACTCCACAACTCAAACTTTTGCCCTTGCCCTACGACCATGACTCTCTTGTCTAATTTGGCGTAATCGCGTAACAATTGGGGAATTAAAATACGCCCCTGATTGTCCATTTCCACTTCACTCGCATGCCCTATTAGCAATCTTTGCAGACGACGGGTTGCTGGATTAAAACTAGGCAGAGCCTCTAATTTTCGTTCAATAATTTCCCATTCGGCCAAAGGATAGAGCAATAAACAAGCCGATTGGGTATCAATGGT
>VFJV01000029.1 GCA_009885895.1 Gammaproteobacteria bacterium | reverse complement strand
TTTTTCAACTTGTACTGACATGACCACCCCTTAATATTGGACTTGCGAAAGGAGAGACTCGAACTCTCACGGGTTTCCCCGCTGGAACCTAAATCCAGTGCGTCTGCCAATTCCGCCACTTTCGCAAGAAGGAGCATTATACCTATAAATTGGTCTTAGGTAAATAATAAATGGTACAATGTAGACAATTCACGCAAGCACAGGGGCTAAAATGACACAACGCTTTGATTTTCCTAAAAATACGGGCCTTTTAGCCCGTATAGCACCCTTTATTGCCCTAGGTATTTTCTGCATATTGGGCATTATAGGCTTTATTGTCCTATCCTATGTAGCCGTAATAGGCGCAGCCCTAGGTATAGTGCTATTTATTGGCAATTATGTGTATCGCATGCTAAAACGCCGCGGCACCATACCGCCCCAAGCGCCAGAACCGCACAAAGGGCGAACTTATGACCATAAAGATTTGTAATCTATAAAATAGTACAGCCACAACCTGCCGACTCTTCTATCTCCCCGACTGTATCTGTATTCCTAATTAGAGGAATTAAACAGTCCATATCTAGTTAATATGCTAGTCAAGGTGAATCTACACTCATTAAATCCTCCTTGTGCAACGCGGTATTGCTGTTCTTTTAGTATTTTTAAAAAGATGTCGCGCGCTTTATAGGCTATCGCTTCCTCTTCTTTTAAAAGCCTTAATTTTCTAGGCACTTTCTTCGTTAAATTTTGCATAGCAAAAATAGTCAAAGCCGCATTTACACACCAAGAATTTAATGTCCACAATGCTGTAGATACCGTGCCGCCCGTAGAAGACTCTTCTGTCAATCCGGCAAAAGGAATTGCCGCCAACGCTCCCGCAACAGAGGGCACTACAAGCTGGGCATACTCTAAATAACTTCTTTGTAAGTCTAAAAGCTCTTTTTTTGTTGGCCCGTCGGGCTTTAATCTATCAATAATACTAAACCCAGCCCATAAGGTAGGTAATGCTGACGTTACAGCACTGCAAAATGCCGTGATATAAGCCAAAATTTCTCTATTAGGAAAAGCTTCTTTACATCCCGAATAGTAGGCTTTAGTGGCAAGAAGCGACCCATGTAGATCTGAAAAATAAATGGAACAAGAATGCCGTCAATTTATTTTTGTCGTCCATAATTAAAAACCACTTTAGCATTTGTTATGGGAAAATGTTATCGAATATTTGTTTTGCTGTCAACACTTCGCATATAAAAAACCACACCCATTTCATTTTCTGCTGCCAACTTATGCGCATGATAGGCATAACCGACTACAGCAACCAGTTCATCGTGCACATAGATAAGCGGAATGCGCGCTCGCTGCCAAGGCGGAACGCCCCATTCTTGAAATAACTTTTTCAATGGATGCGATCCCACTCTGCCTGCGGCATGAAAACGTTCCCCTTGGGTACGAAATCGAACGACGCTATCAGCCCCATTGGCTAAAACCAAGCCTTGGCCTAATATTTTTTCACGTCGTAAAATAATATCCTCTATACAGAATGTGCTTTCAGTGCGAGGCCAATAAAATCGCCCTCTGCGCGGCATGATTTTTGCAGCATCCAATGCATACAACCGGTTTTGGTAGCTGCTTAACACCACATCGCGCCAAGTTACCTTAGCGTGGTGATCGTACCCTTGTTGATACACCAAATTCAACGCTTGCTGCATCTGCGCTTCTGTAGGCAGCATCAATCCTCGCTCTTCTAACCACAAACGCAGCACAGCACTGCATTCATAACGCGATAAAGCCGCTAACTTAGTTTGATCTAAGGTGTTATCCTGCTCCGCTCTACAGTCTTCTAAAATTTCATACCACAATGGCTCTGCCCATTGCACAAGCTGCGCCGATAACCCCGCACTGCGGGCTAAAGTTTTTGCATAACTAGGCCAACGCTGACGCAACACCGGTATCACCAACAGGCGTAAATAATTGCGATCGTAAGCCGTATCGTCATTGCTTACATCATTGATGTGCACTAGTTGATGTAATTTGGCATATGCTTGTATATCCGCACGCGTCACGCCTAAAAACGGGCGGTAATGGATTACGCCCGATTGAGTTTCAATCTGCTCGGGCATTGCCGCCAAACCTTTGGGTCCGGAACCACGCAACAACTGCAATAAGACGGTTTCGGCTTGATCGTCCTCATGGTGCGCCGTCAATAGCACATCGCCCGCCGTCAAATGAGAAAAAATGGCTTCATAGCGCAAGCGTCTGGCATTCGCTTCTACGCTACCGCTTTGTGGCATTTGAATATCGGCAATGTGCAGTGGAATATCCCAGCGACAGCATAAATCAACACAAAAATCTTGCCATGAATTTGCCGATACTTGCAAATGATGATTAACGTGTATGGCGATAATAGGCAACGCAGTGTTAAGTGTATAACGCAAAAAATGCAGCAAAGCAACCGAGTCCACGCCACCGCTTAAAGCCACGCACCAATGCCGAATGACTCTCTCTTTTAAGGGTGCTAAAAAAGCCTCATTACTTAATAACACGTTGGCCATACGACATTAAACGCTGATAACGCTCTGCTAATAATACTTCAGTGGATTTTGTGCTGAGCCTATCTAACTGTAAAATAAGTTCTGTTTTTAAGTGTTGTGCCATTTCATCAACCTGCCTATGCGCACCCCCTAAAGGCTCTGGCAAAACTTTATCGATTAAGTGTTGTTTTAACAAACTCTGCGCATTCACTTTCAACGCCCCCGCTGCCTCAGAGGCTTTTTCGGCACTTTTCCACAAAATAGACGCGCAGCCTTCGGGAGATATCACGGAGTAAATGCTGTATTGCAGCATCATGATATAATCGCCCACCCCCAATGCCAAAGCGCCGCCAGAACCCCCTTCGCCTATCACCGTGCAGATCACGGGTGTTTTTAAGCCCGATAACGCATATAAGTTGCGTGCAATAGCCTCGCTTTGATTGTGCTCTTCAGCGGCAATGCCAGGATAAGCACCGGCTGTATCGATAAACGTAAATATGGGTAAACTAAAACGCTCTGCCAATTGCATGAGTCGTAAGGCTTTACGATAGCCTTCCGGTTGTGGCATACCAAAATTACGCTCCACTTTTTCTTTGGTTTTACGACCTTTTTCATGCCCTATCACCATAACAGGACGATCGCCTAAATACGCCAAGCCACCTACAATGGCTTTATCATCTACATAGTGTCTGTCGCCATGTAATTCCTCAAAATCGGTAAAAATGCGACTGACGTAATCCAGAGTATGCGGTCTTAAGGGATGGCGCGCCAATTGGGTGATTTGCCATGGTGTTAGGTCAGCAAAGATCTGCATGGTGAGTTCACGGCTCTTGGCCTGCAAACGCCGCAATTCGCCGCTGATATTGACTGAGACATCGTCACCCATGCGCGCCAATCCTTCAATTTTCGCTTCTAATTCGGCAATAGGTCGTTCAAAATCCAAAAAGTTGTGCATAATCACCCCAGATCAGTGCTAAGTTAGGCTCTATTTTGCTAGAATACGAGCCTGCCGTCAATTTTTCAGAAAACGAACAAAATATGAACGTTTTGTGTTTGGCATTCAAAAATTTTTAGCAACCTTTTCCCTTATTCATATGTTTTTGTAACTACGCGCGCCTATAGAGCAGATTATGTTAGCGCGAAAATAGCCGTACCGTCATTGCGCTCTCCTTTTGATTTATTTAAAAGTCGAGTTAAATCTAATGTGTTAGACCTACGCTGTCACAAGGCTTTGCCGGAAGGACACCTACTTTCAGGATTCTCTCTTAAGCTTATGCCCATACCCAGCATGATGGCAAACAAGGCGGTAGCCCAGAAAAGCAAAGCCGCCCATACATACTCTGTAGAAGGTTTATTACGCTGCCAAAAGCCAATGCTAGCTTGGTATTTTATCCTGCTCGCTCGGTCTTCCTCTCTTTCTTTTTGATTCCGCTCCTTTAAATGCGGCTCTAAATTCCATTTTATTTTTAAACCTGAGTCAAATCCCTCCTCGTTGCTAAAATAATGTGTTTTTATGCTTCTCTGCTTTTGGCAGATTTTCGTCAAATAAGCAGGCTCTGCGGCCTGAATGAACTCAAACCCTTCAACGGGAAGTACGTGACAATCTTTTAAAATAGTGGCTACGCCGAGAATTTTAAGGACAAACATTATTTTCTGAGTAGATAGTTCTATAAAAGATAAATTAGATTCTGTCATATTATCCGGTCCCTCAGGCTCTATTGTGGTGCCCATAATGAGTATGTCATGATAAAATGTCAGTGCACTGGGTTCGCCTGAATAAGATAATACAGAATAAGGCTCGTCGGAATCAGGACAAATGTACGCTAAAGTTTTATTTCCTGTGTTGAAAAACCACAATTGACCTTTGTTCCAGCGAGGCAATAATGGCGCAAATACTTTTTGTGTAAGCACTCTATTCTCTACTATATCAATAATGGCCCCCAGATGGGGTAAGTCTAAGGGCTCTAGACCCTCTCTATCTACACTGATAGAGCAGCTTAGATAGCGCGGTATGCCATCACGCAAAGCCAGGCCTCTTATTCTAAATTTTTCTTGTGGTCTTGCTGGAGATAGTAGTTCATTAAGGTTTTCTTGTGTAAACAGCGGGACTACAGCGGATTTTTTAAGTAATCCTACGCCGTCAAATAGCGCATTCTTAGTCAGAAAAATACCATCTCCCTGTTTATCAAAACTTAAATCTAGAGGGTAAATATTTCCAATAGGACGAATAGATTGCTGGAAAAATAGGCGCCCATCGCAGTCATAGCGGGGGGTTATAGCATTTTTGAAGCGATAGATTGTATTGGGTCCTGCCAACCAAATTTTTTGATGATCCTCAGAAATACCAGTAGCCGTATGGCGTAAAGGAATATCCGGTTTTAGATGATTATGAACAACACCTTCCTTTCCTGCGCTGACAGCCACCATCCTCGTCAATCGATTGCCTATACTGAAAGTGAAAAATAAAGACGCCTTATTGGTAGAAAGGACATTGTTGAGTTCTAAGGATGGAACAAAGCGCATAGTGCCTTCTACTGCACTAGCTGACCGGGGTATTGAAGTAGAAGACGATTTCATTTTATAACTCCGTCTTAATTTTTATTGTAGTTTTAGGGGTATGTTGCTGTTCTGGTTAGAAAAGCTATTTCCACCACCAATCCTTAAAGCAAAAAAAGAAGCATCATTTATTTTTCCAGGCATGCCTAGAATAGAGTCGCAGGCGTCACCTGAAAGAGTCCCTGAATTTCGCAAGGGATGTGGAATGGGGATTGGGTAGGGGCGTTTCGTGGGAGGCACGATGGGAGCACTGCCCTCAACCACATAACTTTTTCCCGCTAGATACAGGCCATGGGGAGAAGCTCTACTTGCACCCATGAGCATATCGGGAATACCATCACCCGTAATATCTCCTACCCCACTCGCGGCATTGCCCATATTCTCCTCTGCTATCGTACCATTTATAAAATATCCATTCTGGCCGTATAAGGTATTTAAATCAAGGATGGGTGGAAATGTTTTAGAGCCTGCAATCACTATAGCTTGTCCAGCATTACGAATATCATTAGGAGAAGCATTGGGTGCGGTAATCAGTAGATCATTAAGACCATCCTGGTTAAGTACATCTCCCACACTAGCAAGCACATTGCTAAAAGCGTCGCCAGATTTTATGCCGTCCATTCTAAAGCCCGTTTCGCCATTTAAGTCCGCCAAATACATCACGGCAGGAAAAACCTTATTGCCAAAAACCACATAAGCTGTACCCGGCATATTGTACCCGCAAGGGTTCCCCACAGCCACTTCAGCATAACCATCCGCATTCATATCTTTAATGGCAGCAACAGAATATCCTAAGCAACCATCAGAGGTGTTTCCTTTAAGTTGAAATCCATTACTACCGTCTAAACTGAATAAATCAAATTTTACAGCAAAAGAAGGTGCTCCAAAAATAACATAGGCAGTGCCACCGTAGGGTATATTCGTATCATCCGTTGCCGCCGTATCTGCGCCTATAATAACATCGGAGAATGTATCGGCATTAATATCTACACCACCATCTACAGCAACACCAAAGGAATCCCCGGCAGCAAGCCCCTCAATAGCAAAACCATTGCTACCATCTAATTCCGCTGCATTGAGAACTGCAGGAATATTTGGCCCACCAAAAATGATATGCACTTCGCCAGCCCCGCTACGCCCCCCCGGTGAAGTACTTCCCGATCCGATAATAAGATCTTTGAAACCATCTCCATTGATATCACCTGCAGCAGCAATAGCATCCCCAAACAATGCGTACTCTCCTTGACCATTAATAGTAAAACCATTTTCGCCGTTGAGTTCTGCTAAGTTAAATGGGTTTGGAAAAGCAGTGCCTTTTAGACCATAGATTACGTAAGCTTGACCTGTAAAATCTAAGGCACTACTCGCCCCTACGGCAAAATCATCTACACCATCACCATTCATATCACCTACAGCAGCCACACTAATTCCCGCAGCATCGCCCTCATGAATGCCCTGAATGACAAAACCGGAAAGATTTTCACTGCTTAAAGAAGACAATTCAAAGGGGTTGGGTAGAGCGGGCTGACAACCAAAGAGTGCATAGGCTTCGCCGGTATAAGGAGCATTACCTTGGGTAGGATCCGCGGCCGGTGCACCTATGAAATAATCCGGGCAAGCATCGCCATTAATGTCTATGCCCCCACCTACAGCAGTGCCCGAGGCATCTCCAGGATCAACACCATTCAATTGTACACCACTCATCGATGATGCAAGGGTCTGCTCTGCTTCTTCCTCCAAATAATCAATCCAATCCGACAAATACTGTGCCGCATTCAATTCCGGAGCATAGCCTGCTTTTGAGGTAATGGTGGCTATTGCTCTTCTAAAAGCCCTAGTTTTAAAAGCTCTTTGCCCAGATTTAGGCTCCAAACTGGTAATATCTATTTCTAGAGGTAATTTTCCACTGTGAAGTACCGCATCTGGCCCAAGGAGGCTATAGTAGTTGCTGTATTTTGATACATAAATTTTACCTGCAACCAGATTTTCTTTTTCAGGATCGGGTAATTCAGGCACAACCAAAAGGGTATAGAATATGCTCGCACTTCTTTCAGCTGCGGCTTTAAGAATATTTAAAGACTTTATCCATTCTTTTGCAGAGATTTTTTGTGCTTCAAGTAACACCCTCCCGGAGCATAAATAATCATCCAATATAGATAGTAAACTTTTATCAACACCCTTAAAAGAAGATAGAGCAAAAATTTGCTGCAACCGCAATTCGTTTTTGCGCATAGAGTCTGTTTGCTTTATTAAGTCAGGTAGGCTACTGGCCATCATTATTCTCCTAAATTTTTACGCACTTCATTTTTGATTTCCGCTAATTGGCTTATCCAATAGCGCCAATCCACTTTAGTTTCGCTCAACGCGCTATGGAACACGCGCAGAGCTATTTTTGATCTAGGTCTCTCATCCTCTCATTGGTTGAATTGTTTTCATATCCTTGGCTATCTCATCATTATTTCCGTTGCTACTAAAAAAGCTGAATGGGCTAAACCATTTGGGTAGCAATGACATTCCATCATCAGGCCCTGCCGGTGATATTTTGAGATTTTTGAAGAAAGATCCACGATCATAGGGCGGTGCCGATGACATTGTATTATCATGATTTTTGAAGACGGATCCATCATCATAGGGCGCTGCTGGCGCAGGCCCCACTCTGCAATCATTGTTATTACCACAGCAGCCACCGATATTAGTCCCTGGAGCAGGCGTACAACTACTACAGCCAGCCGTAGGGCTGGGAACATAGGTAGTACAACACTTATTGCACGTTACGCAGGAAGAACCAGGGATGCAGGTGGCAGGAACCGGGGCAGGAGTGGCAACGCAACTCGCAGCAGTACACAGTCCAGTTGCATGGTTACAACAGCCCGTAAAAACCGGTGTAGGCGTTGGCGTTGGCGAGGGGAACAGAGGCGGAGGCCTACAGAGGCTAATCGTGTCTACCCACCAACCAGTCTTCGCAATATTATCTCCTAAAGATAAACGAAATCGGAAAGTAACCGTCTGCCAAGCAATATTCGGCCCCAAAGCTATCCGCGTTGTAAAATAAGTTGCAATATTTCCGCTCCAACAGGGTTGGCCGACAAGCGGATTGATACTATTGAAAATTTCATTATAATTACCAGCGAGGAAGCTCCCCCCAGCAGTAATGATGTCTGTGTAGGCTCCGCCATTAACCGTAGGTGCCGAAACCTCTAAAACCCCCCCATCCTCTGTAGTCGTTAGATCAACTCTCTGACGAAAGCTCAATTCCGCGGAGGTAGTCTGGATATAAATAGGCGGGGAAATAAGATAATTTTGGACGGCGCCACCGCCACCCGGATTAATAGACCCGTCACCGAAGGCAGCGTTAGGGGATGTATCAAAGTTTGTATTCACTGTTACCCAGGGATTAACATTAGGGCCAACAACAAGTGCGCTCCAACCCGATGGCAAGGTTGGAGCTGTCACGGCATCGAAGTTCTGTGTAAAAAATATGGTGCTGCATGCCAAAGGCGGTGCTGGCGTTGGCGGTGGTGGAGGCGCTGGGATTACGCAGCAGGTGCATTGAGTCGTATCCACCCACCAACCTGTTGAAGCGACTCCACCGTCTGAAGTCATACGAAAACGTAGCTGAATAATTTGCCCAGCAACATTCGGCCCTAGGTTTAAACTCGTTTGGGTATAACTGGGGTTACTCCCAGTCCAGGCCGCGCGAGTTCCCGCTGAAGGGTTGGTAATAGTTCCAGTGTAACCTCCCGCGCCAAAGGTAGCCCCAATCAACGGAGACGTCACATCTGTGTAGGCTCCCGAATTAATTGTAGGCACAGAAGCTTCTAATACTCCACCATCAAAGCCTGATTCAAATCCAAATTGTTGATAGAAAGTGAACACAGCGAAGTTGGATTGAATAAAAATAGGTGGCGTAATAAGACTTTTGTCACTAGTAGCCGCAGGATCATCAATGTATACGGCATTAGGGGAGGTATTAGGGGTTGTGGTCGTTGTAACCCAGAGTGGTGGGTTGCCAAATCCGTTTAAAGCAGTCCAACCAGCTGGAAGCGCTGGTGCAGTGACGCCATCAAAATTCTGCGAAGCCACAGAACACACTATAGGAACAGGAGTTGGCGTCGGTGTAGGCGTTGGTGTAGGCGTTGGTGTTGGTGTAGGCGTCGGCGTTGGTGTAGGCGTTGGCGTTGGTGTAGGCGTTGG
>VFJV01000088.1 GCA_009885895.1 Gammaproteobacteria bacterium | reverse complement strand
GCAGATCTTGGCCTTGATGGTTGTGCACGCTCAGTTCATCCAGTTAATAGACAGGGGTTAATTATACACCAAGTCGCCGACGAAGTCGGCCTTAGCGTAGCGACTTGATAGAGTGTGATAATGAATTCATGGGTTCTAAATTTTCCCTATGGAGCCTGATAATACGACTATAAGGCAATAATGAAGAAAAGGCAATGCCCAGGAAAGGGCTTTATTAAAGCCGAGGACCGAACAAATTTAATTCAAAAAATGGGTTAAAAGCAAAATAGCCTATGATATACTTGCTTTTTTTAAAAAGGCTGTAACGATTATGAACCTATTTGTCAACGAACAACTGTTAGCGCAAACAACCTCTTTAGCGCCTTATTTTGATCGCGGTTTATTGCTGGGAGATGGGCTATTTGAAACTATAAAAGTTGAAAATGGCCGGCTATTATTTTTTGATGCGCATTATCAACGGTTAAAAAAAGCAGCTTTAGTGTTAGGTATGAATTTCAGTTTGGCTATGGAGTTATTAAAAGAGCGTTGTCATCAACTTATACGCGCTAATCAATTAGAAAGCTTAACGGCTAGTTTACGTATCACCCTCACTAGGGGTTCTTCCAGCCCAGGAATTGACATTCCAGAAGAGCAGAATCCAACCCTATTAATTCACGCTTCGCCCTACATCAATGCGACCATCAGCCCTAAGTCTGTTTATACAACCAATATTAGACGCAATGAATATTCTCCTATTGTTCGAATAAAGACAACGAATTATCTAGAGTTAATTTTAGCTAAAAAACAAGCGGTAGAGCAGGGTTATGATGATGGCTTGCTCTTAAATACTAAAGGCGCTATAACCGAGTTAACAACCGCTAATATTTTTATGGTGATGGAGGGTAAACTGGTCACACCGCCATTAACGGATGGCGTATTGCCTGGAATTATGCGGCAAATAGTTCTTGATATTGCCGATGATCTTAATATAAAGAGTCTAGAAAAAACGGTATACCCAAAAGATATACCACAAGCAGCCGAATGTTTTGTGACGAATAGTTTAATTGAAATACAAAACATACGCTCTATAAACCAACATCATTTTGTTACAGAACGCGCCGCAAAAATAACACAGCAGATAAAGGACGGGTATGTCCACTACAAGGAACAGCATGTTAAACATTCTACAGATTAGCGACACCCATTTACAGGCAGACAGAAAGGCCACTTTACATGGCATTTCTACACAGGAAAATTTGGATCGGCTATTAGCGAAGATTAAACCGAAGATCGGAAATATAGACGCTATTTTTTTGACCGGAGATATATCACAGGACAAAACGGCAGAGTCTTATTGCCATATTGCCCAGAGTCTGAAAGGGTTTAAAAAACCCATTTATTGGTTTTCAGGCAATCACGATTCGCCTCGGGTTATGTACGAGACACTGCAGCAATGTGAATATTTTTATCCACTAGAGTCCTTAACCTTAGGCTTTTGGCAATTTTTAGTTATGGATACCGTTAACGAAGACAGTAATGCAGGGTATTGTGTAGAAAACAAAGCCGCAGTCATACAAGAAAATACTTTTTGTGCCTTATTAATGCATCATCATCCTACGCCAGTAGGTTCAGCCCTTATCGATAAATACAAAGTGCAAAATCCAGAAATATTAGAGCACTTCTTGTCGCAGCAAAAAAAGCTGCCGGCCGTTATTATTACAGGGCATGTACATGGCGGACACCAAACTCAATTTTCCACGATTCCCGTTGTCTCATCACCAGCAACGTGTTTTCAGTTTCCTCCCAAAGCCACTACTTTAGCGGTAGATCCAACAGGAGGCTGTACTTTTTGGGTATTTTACGACAACGGAACTTTTGACTATGAGTATGTTTATCTTTAGAAGACTATATACTCATAGCAGTAGAGGCCACTCACTCGATCCGCATTGTCCGGGTGCCGAACACACTTTAATAATAATACGCGAAATACCATATAATTCTAAACTCTGTGTGTCGGCCGTTAATTTTTCAACAAACCAACGTGACAGTTCTTCTACGGTAATGTTGCGTAGGGGTAAACGCTGAACATCTTTTTTTAAGAAAGGAATTTTTTCTTGATCAAAATGAGCGTATAAATAATCGCCGTCTTCTTCTAAGCGCAAATAAGGCGAGTTTTCTGCAATTAAAGTATATTGACTGAGTTCATCGCAGAGTAGGCGGATTTTTTGTTTGTATAAGGCATAATCAAAGGTCATGCCATTGTCATTGACCTTGGCCGTGAGGCTGGCGTAAACGCTAAAATTATGTCCATGCAGGCGTTCGCGATGGGTAGCGGAATAAATGGTGAAATGGGCTGCATCAAAGCCCATGTATTCTTTATTTAATTCTATCACGGTATACGCGTTCATGTACGCTCCTTAAATTGCAAGCCTTCTGTGGTGGCTAATAATACGCTATCGGCAGGTCTTTTAGCAAAAAGCCCCGTGCCTAAAATACCAGGAATGCCGGCTAATTTTTCTTCTAAAGCAATGGGTTCATGCAACGGTAAATGGTGTACATCCAAGATAACATTATGGTTGTCGCTGATAAAGCCATCGCGCAATACGGGCAGGCCACCTAATTTAACCAACTCTCGGGCTACATAACTTTGAGCCATGGGCAACACTTCTATAGCCAGAGGAAAAGCACCTAATGCGGTGACCATTTTAGAACCGTCGACGATACACACAAATTTTTTGGCCGCGGTGGCTAATATTTTTTCGCGTAATAAACAACCGCCACCGCCTTTGATCATTTGGAAAAGCGGGTTAATTTCGTCAGCCCCATCGATGTAGACATCGATGCTAGCCACTTGGTTAAAGTCCAGTACAGGAATTTTATAGTGTTTGAGTAAGTTAAACGATGCCACCGAACTGGCTACCGTGCTGTCAATTAAATGGGCCTTAGTGGCGAGCGCTGCGATAAAAAGATTAACGGTAGAACCGGATCCTATGCCTAATACGCCATCTTCAGGAATATAGTCTAAGGCTGCTAAAGCGGCTTTTTGTTTTAATTCATCTTGCTTCATGTGGTTACCTCTATTAAATGATATCGCACATTGCCTGCTTTGCCTTGTCTTAGGATGTGCCAATGCTCGGGTAGTGTTAATGATTGCGTTGCTTGTAGTTCAATATAAATTAAAGTTCCCGGTTTCTCATAACCCTGCTCTTTCAATAAGGGTATACATTGTTCTAACAGGGTGCTGTTAAAAGGCGGATCTAAAAAAATGATATCGTAAGCTGCGTGTTGGGTTGCTAAGAGTGCATCCTGTTGTAGCACATAGGCTATAGGCGATAGCGTTGTAACGGCTAAAGGGATTTGCTGATGGTTAAGAAACAATTGCGGCCTTTGCGCCTTTGGTAAATCAGCGATGGTTTTTTTTAATTGTGCAATAACGTTAACATCGTTGTCTATAAAAGTGACTTGAGCGGCTCCGCGCGACAAGGCTTCGATGCCTAAAATACCACTGCCACAAAATAAATCCAGACATCGGGCTTGATGAATGTGGCTACCCAACCAATTAAAAAGCGTTTCGCGAATTCTATCGCCCGTAGGACGTACCAGGGTATTGTCGGCTATATTAATGTGTTTACCACGCCAATAGCCGGCAATGATGCGCACATGATTAGCCATGAGCGGCTTTATCCTTTTGTGTGACTACAACGGTGACCAAAGGTTTTCCCTTTAAATGCGTCGCAAGGGCTGTATTGATGCTGGCTACCGTAACGGCATCAATATGGCTTCGGTATTGATCTAAATAGTCTAAAGGTAAATTGTAAAAGGCAATGAGGCCTACAAGACTGCTGATATTCGCATTGCCGCTTAACGCCAAAGGAAAGCTGCCGATGATGTTTTTCTTTGCGGCGATCAACTCATTTTCGCTAGGACCGTTAGCAATAAAATCGCTTAAAGTGGCGTTAACCGTTTGTAAAGCGAGCGTATTCGTTGAATTTTGCGTTTGGAAGCCTATGGCAAAGGGCCCTGGTCCTTGCATGGGTATAAATGCACTGTTAATAGAATAGGTTAAGCCCTGTTTTTCACGTACATTTTGATATAAATGCGAGACAAAGGATCCTCCGCCTAAAATATAGTTGCCTACGGATAAAGCGTAAAAATCCGGATCGCCGCGGGCGATGCCTATGGTCCCCATGCGTACACTGGTTTGTGTTGTGGGAAAAGCAACGGTGATATCTTTAGGCGCCGTTAAAGGTGTAGGTGTAGGAATGGTCGCGGCTTTTTGTCCTTTAGGCAATGATCCTACCAAACGCTCTGCGATGCTATGAACTTTGGCCTCATCTACATCTCCTACGATCACCAATACAGCATTGCTGGCGGTATAGTAGCGTTTATAAAAATTTTCTACATCCTTCCGTTGTATCGCTTGTACGGTGTTTTTATCTCCCAAGGTGCTGTGGGCGTAGGGATGATCGCCATACAGATTTTTATAAAAAACACGCGATGCCATGCCATCTGGAGATTGCTCATCGCTGGCGATGGCTTGCACGCTTTCATTTTTAAGGCGTGCAACGGCTTTGGGTGGAAAGCTGGGCTCGTTAATAATGGAGGCCAGGGTATTGAGCGCGGGTGTTAAATCATTGTCTTGAGATAAGCTACGCAAGCTCAAGATTGCGGCATCGCGGCTGGCTGCTGCACCATACAAGGCACTGACCGTGTCAAAGCGTGCAGCGATTGTATCGGCAGACAAGGTTGTAGTGCCCTCGGCTAATAAATTGGCCGTTAAATTGGCCAAACCAAAACGAGCCGCATCTTCGGCCGATCCCGCATGAAACATCACCTGTATATCCGCTATGGGTTGTTCGCTTAGGGATACCCACAGTACACGCACGCCATTGCTGGTTTGCCATTCGTGTATGGGTACCAAGGCTTTAGGGTTAGCGGCATAAAGGCCAGAAGAAAAGACAACAAGGCAAATAAGGCTGATGAGTTTAGCGCACATACGCACCTCCATTGAGTGATGATTGTGCGCTATCCGTGGCAGACCACGGTAAGGGCGTTAAGACACCTACGGTTTCTTGACTGGGGATCAAATAGCGCTGCGCCACACGCTGCACATCTTGTGGCGTTACCTTTTGCACTTCTTCCACGTAATGATCGATTTCATGCCAATCGCTGCCCACGGCGGTAAGGGTTCCTACGGTTTCTGCTAAGGATTTTATGGAGTCTTGTTGATACACATTATTGGCAATGACATTACGTTTGACTTTCTCTAATTCTGCGGTACTCACTGGTTTTTGTTGCAATACTTTAATTTGTGTACGTATCGCTTTTTCTAAGGCCGCAAGGTTTACGCCTTTTTGCGGTACGGCTTCAATCACGAATAAACTTGAAAAGCGTTTATACAATTCATAATTGATATCAATGCTGCTGGCCAATGTTTGATGTCGCACCAAATTTTGCTGCAAGCGCGCGCTGTCACCGCCCGCAAGAATGTTGCTTAATACATCTAATGCGTAAGGGTCTAGGCTATTTTTATCAGAAATAATGGTAGGGACATTGTAGCCTATCATCAGCATAGGCACTTGTGCGGGTATACTCAACTGAATGCGGCGAGCACCGGGATTGTCCAATTCTAGTTGTGGTTTTGCGGCGGGTAAAGTCATGGATTTTAACGGGCCAAAATATTTTTGAGCTAAACTAAAAACGTCATTGGCTTTAACATCGCCTACAACGACGACGAAAGCATTATTAGGGGCATACCAACGTTGATACCATGCGCGCAGATCCTCTACGGTAATATTGTGCAAATCGGCAGGCCAGCCCACCGTGGGGTTGTGATAGGGCAGTGCCACATAGGCTTGGCTTAAGAATTGCTCAACCATTTTACCCAAAGGATTGTTATCGGTGCGCCAACGGCGTTCTTCACGCACCACTTTAATTTCTTTATTAAAATCGGCGGAGTTTAAATTTAAATGGCGCATGCGATCGGCTTCTAACTCAAAGGACAAGGGCAATTTATCGGCGGCTAGTTGTTGATAATAGGCGGTAAAATCATCGTAAGTGAAGGCATTTTCTTGGCCTCCATTTTCAGCAATGAGGCGTGAGAATTCGCCTAGGCCGTATTTAGGGGTGCCTTTAAACATCATGTGCTCTAATAAGTGTGAAATACCCGTGTCGCCTGTGGATTCATAGCTGCTGCCTATTTTATACCAGACTTCGGTGATCAAGACAGGAGCGCGATGATCTTCTTTGACATAAATGGTTAAACCATTATCAAGTGTCTTCGATTGGAAGGTTGTTTGCGCAAAAGCAGAGCAGCTCAAAAGCAGGAGTGTGCAACATATGCTCAAACGTAGGGGTTTTAAGGATAAATTGAACATGGGTGACTCGCTTTTTGTTGTGCATTATCTCTATAATAACCTTTACGGGCGGGTAAATCAAAAGAGAGTCTTAAGTTGATATGTTAAAGTTCTTGAAACGCAATAAAAAAGAAGGTGTAGACGATATCGTTGGGGGTGTAGAGTCACCACCGCCGCCCGTTGGTTTTTTTAAAAAGCTAACTCAAGGCTTAACGCGTACCCGTCAGGGCCTGGTTAGCAAGATAGGTGCCGTGATTTTAGGCAAAAAAATTATCGATGAAGAACTGCTAGCAGAAATAGAAGAGGTTTTATTATCCGCCGATATAGGGGTTCTCGTCACCAAAGGCATTATTGCCGATTTAAGCGGCCAATTAAAGCGCAAACAATTAAACGATGGCAAGGCCTTATGGGCAGCCTTGCAAGCGCATCTACAAGCCTTATTGCTCCCTGTGACGCAACCTTTACACATTGACGCAATGGATGAGCCCTATGTCATTTTAATGGTGGGTATCAATGGTGCGGGTAAAACCACCACTATAGGTAAATTGGCGAAGCATTTGCAAACGGACAATAAAAAAGTGATGTTGGCTGCGGGAGATACTTTCCGTGCCGCAGCCGTGGAGCAATTGCAAGTTTGGGGAGAACGCAATCAGATTGCCGTGATTGCCAATGCCAAAGGTGATTCGCCGTCGGTTATTTACGATGCGATGCAAGCCGCCGTCGCGCGAAAAATGGATGTGTTGATTGCGGACACGGCAGGGCGGTTGCATACGCAGCGTAATTTAATGGAAGAATTAAAAAAAGTAAAACGAGTCATGACAAAATTATCGCCTAACGCTCCGCATGAAGTTTTGTTGGTGCTGGATGCGAGCATTGGTCAAAATGCGTTAACACAAGCCATACAGTTTAAAGAAAGGGTGGGGGTGACAGGATTGGTCATCACTAAATTAGATGGTACGGCTAAAGGCGGTATTATTTTTGCCATTGCCAAAACGTTGCAATTGCCGATTCGCTTTATTGGAATGGGTGAAGGCATAGACGATTTAAAACCGTTTAATGGAGTAGACTTTGTAGACGCCTTGTTTTCAGAAGGAGATACTCATGATAAATTTTAATGCGGTGACGAAAACGTACGCCAATGGTTTTCCGGCCTTAAGGCAGGTGAATTTTGAATTGGCCGATGGCGAGATGGCTTTTCTAACAGGTCATTCCGGTGCCGGAAAAAGTACTTTATTAAAAATCATTTTATTGATGGAGCGGTGCTCCTCGGGCCAAGTGATTGTGAACCATTGCCCTTTGGATAAAATAAAAGGGCGTGATGTGGCTTATTTTAGACGCTCTATAGGCGTTATTTTGCAGGACCCCTATTTGCTGCCGAATTCTACAGCGCATCAAAATGTGGCTTTGCCACTCGTGTTTGCGGGTGTTCGCCATCAGGACATTGCCAGCCGTGTACGCGCAGCCTTAGACAAAGTGGGGTTATTAAGTAAAGAAAAAATGCAGATAGAAACCTTGTCGCAAGGAGAGCAAGAGCGGGTCAGTATTGCCAGAGCGATTGTGCACAAGCCCAAATTATTGTTAGCAGATGAGCCCACGGGAAATCTAGACCCCGCTTTATCGGCAGAAATCATGAATCTATTTGAACAATTTAACCAAATGGGGGTGACCGTGTTGATAGCGACTCACGATTTGGGTTTAATTGGCCATTTGCGCCATCGCATTTTGACCTTGCATCAGGGGCGTATGGTGAGCACGGGCGTTAGGATGATGACAAACGAGGCATCTTTATGACACAAGAAAAAAATTTTATCAGTGCTAAAAAATGGAGTTCACACTCTTTCATAGAGGAAAATTTATTTCGTTTAAGGCAATATTGCATAAACCACTATGATGCACTACGGCAAAGTGCACATGAATTACGGCAGACGCAATTAGGCACTTTACTGACTTTTTTAATGATAGGGGTTTCGATTGCGTTGCCAGCAGGATTATGGGCTGCCGTGCATAATATGAAAGGATTAACCGGAAATTTAAGCCATAATGCTCAAATCTCTTTATTTTTGCGTATGAATATCAGTGAAAATGAAATTGAAAGTTTAATGGATGTTTTGAAAAGCAATCGTTCTATTGCGTCATCCCATTATATCTCTCCAGAAGAAGGCTTGAAAGAATTTTCAAAACGTATTGGTATGCAAGGATTAGAAGATAGTTTAAACGATAACCCATTGCCCACGGTGATTACTATTGAGCCTAAATTGGTCGGTGAGAATGACAGTGAATTGGAAAAATTAACTGTCTTTTTAAGAAATTTACCTGGCGTGGATAATGCAACGTTAGATTTTAAATGGCTAAAGCGTTTGCACAGCCTATTGATTATTGGTCAGCGCACCGTGTATGCGCTGTCTGTATTATTGGGATTAGGTGTGTTGTTAGTGGTGATCAACGCTATTCGTTACTTAATTCAACGTTACCACAAGCAAATTCAAATTTATCAATTGGTGGGCGCTACTTTCCCCTATATTCGAAGGCCATTTATTTACATGGGGTTACAATATGGTTTTTGGGGCGGCCTATTGGCGTGGGTGATGGATAATTTAATTTTACTGCTATTAACCCCTAGCGTGCGCAATTTGGCGGATTCTTATGGCGTGCCATTTCACACTCCCTATTTAGGAATGTTAACCCTATGGACTTTATTGTTCATAGGCAGTGTACTGGGTGCTTTGGGTGGTTATTGGGCAGTGAACTCTTATTTACGCCAGCAGCAACGGGCGTAATGCGTATTATCAAATAAATTTAAGTGAAAGTAATCATAAGCGAGCGGCATTTCATTTAAACCCCTTGTTTTTTATGAATGTCTATTCTAAAATGCGCATCCTGTTTTGGGTTCAGTAAAAGGAGATCTACCCAAGCGAGCGGTACAGTGCCTATTTCCTCTATACCCTCTAAAAATGGAATAATCCAAAGTTCTTTCCCCATTGTAGATCGGTTGTAAAAACACAGCTGTTTTTTACCAAGGGTATTTCAAAAAAATAATAAATTAAAAATAAGGATAAACAGCGATGAGAAGAGAAAGTGAAGATGAGAATGGATTTGAAATTGAAATTCAAAGCGGGCCCTTAAATATTAACCCCGATGAAGATGACAGTGAAGATGAAAGTTGGAGTACTTTTTTATTAAGGTTGCTGTTGCTGAACAGTGAGAATCCTTTTCAGATAGGTGTGATGTTAATGCTTTATTTGGCAGTGTGTCTTTTTTCCGCATCGCCCAGCTGGTTTGGTCCGCAGAGCACACTATCGGAAATATATGACGTTCAAAACATAACAGACAATAGGCTTGCTACGTATTCAGATGTGGATGCGGTGGCACTGAATGCAATCTTGAGAGAAAATGCGCTGATGCTCACCTTAACTGCTTTTTCTAGTGCTGAACGAATGGGCGTGCCAGATGTACTCAGTATTCTAACAACGGCATCCGTTACTATTGGAGATACGTTTTTAAATGTATTGTCTGGAACGGCGGCGAGTCCCGACCATTGGGGTAAAGGTCCGCTGCTGTACGCGGCAGCTGGAACAACGTTTTTTTTGCTTTCATTAGTCAATTTTCGTAGCGTTACGGATCTGTATAAACGGCAATATAGAAACTGGCGTCATCCAGAAGAAGCGGAATATATTGTTTGTCTTGATGCGGCGGTGAGGAAATTATACACGTTTCCGGTTGAGGATCGGCCTAGAAAATCCGCCAAGATGCTCGCTATGCACTATCTCCCAAAAAATACATTGGAGCATGCCTTGTATTCTATTCAAAACGATGCGAAAAATCTAAGTAGGCAGAATGAAAGGATGGCTGTGCTAAAAGACTACTGCGCTAGAAAAGGATTGTTGAGTGGTCCTTTATCTTTTTATGCTGTGGATATTCCCGGCATTCTATATGCAATGGTGGGCGCGGCTATTGCAAATTATGAATTGGTCCAATTTCTTATTAAAAAAGAATCTCCTATTGCTGCGATCGTAATCCCGGCTACATTTTCTTTTTACGCCAAAAGTTGTTTTTATGGATTTTCGTTGTTTAACATTATCCATTGTATTCGAAACTTTGGTTTATTGTGTCGCGGAGCAGCACAAACCAGCAGTCAAGATAAACAATATGCGCTTATTGTTGGGGCAATCATTTTGGGTTTTTTTGCGTTTATTCCATTGTCAGGACTGTCGTTTTTCATACCCACTAATAATTTATTCAGTTTTATTTTTAAAGATTGGGCTGAGCAGAAAACAGACGCGTATCTTTATGGTGTATTGCCCGCGTTCGGCGCAATGGGGAGTATAGCGAACTCTATAGGTTATATTGGTTTATGCACACGCTTACTGGGTGCGTTTCGAAAAAAGATCGATCGCGACACGCTATCTAAAAGAAATGTAAGTAAATATGAGTCAGACGTCTGTGTTATTCTGGAGAAAGAAAAAGATACAATACTAAAAGAAACAGAGCCTGACAAGCAATCTATTGCATTTTTTGTAGAAATGCTGGGTTATTCTTTTAAAAGGCTGAGGGATAACATAAGCGATTGTTATAATGCGCGCAATCCTAATCATTTTTTCCAAGCTGACTATGAGCCAATAAACTCTGTTGCTGAAAGAAGCCGCTACAACCTTTCCCCAGGCTAGGTCTTTCTAATGGATTTATGCAATGCTCCAATGACACACCCCTTTGGCAGTGTACGTTGAGCGGCACTGCTTTGGGTATCGCGGTACAGTTCTTCTGCTTGCAAGGGGGTTAGGGTCGGCGCTTGATTCAGACTGCGTGCACTCAATAATACATCGGTTAAAGGGACAAAGGCATTGCTCAGTTCATTGAACAAAACAGCCCAGCTGGGTTTGGAGAGGGATGAAAGGCTGCTGTAAGCACTTTGCCCTAAATGAATAAAATAACTGATGCGCACGTGCTTGCGCTCAGCACGGCCGGGGAACAATCCCGCTAATAATAAGCACTTGTCGCCTACTTGTTGCAATTGCCCGGGTTGATCCCAGGTTTTATCGCTACAGGCCGACAGAAAGTCTATAGCCAACACGCTTTCGGCAATTTCAGGTCGGGTACTAAAGCGCATCAAAAGAAAGACCAAATAGCTTTCCAAGTCCTCATTCAGGCGTATATGCGCACTAAGGGAGGCTTCATTAATCAATCCCTGCCATTGCGCCAAGGCAGTGGGGTAGCGGCTAAAATCCTTCATGAGAAAAACCTCGCATAATTTTTTATTTCGTGTATAATAGCGGGCCTTAAGCCCTACTATTAAGCATAGCCAATTTCGGTGCTTTTGCACTATACTGGGTTAAAACTGTATCTATTTCTAGGAGTTAATCGCATCTTATGTCTACGACATTTTTAAACAAATTACGCAATATTGCTATTATTGCGCACGTTGATCACGGCAAAACGACCCTAGTCGATAAATTATTGCGTCAATCAGGCACTTTATCCACGCGTGGCGACATAGAAGAGCGCATTATGGACAGTAATGATCTAGAAAAAGAGCGTGGTATCACTATTCTAGCGAAAAATACGGCTATACACTGGCACGATCACCATATTAATATCGTAGATACCCCAGGGCATGCGGATTTCGGCGGCGAAGTGGAGCGTATTTTATCTATGGTCGATTCGGTATTGTTATTGGTCGATGCGGTAGATGGTCCTATGCCCCAAACGCGCTTTGTGACTCAAAAGGCCTTCTTACAAGGCTTAAAGCCCATTTTGGTCATCAATAAAATTGACCGTGAAGGGGCTAGACCCGATTGGGCAGTAGACCAAGTCTTTGATTTATTTGTCAATTTAGGGGCAACGGATGAACAATTGGATTTTCCTATTGTGTACACGTCGGCTGTTTTAGGTACGGCCACTTTAGATATAGATACGCCTGGAACAGATTTAACCCCTTTATTTCAAACCATTATCGACAAAGTCGCGTCACCCGATGTGGATTTAGACGGCCCTTTCCAAATGCAAATATCGAGCATAGATTACTCTAGTTATGTAGGGGCTATTGGTATAGGCCGTATTAGCCGTGGTCGTGCGCGCAATAATATGCCTGTGACGGTAGTCAATGCTGAGGGTCAGAGCCGTAATGGCCGTGTTTTGCAGGTGTTTACCCATTTGGGTTTGCAACGTGTAGAAACAGATGAAGCCTTGGCTGGCGATATAGTCGCCGTGACCGGCATTGATGGTTTGGCCATTTCCGATACGGTGTGCGACCCCAGTAGCGTTGATGCTTTGCCACCGTTGTCGGTAGATGAGCCCACAGTAACCATGACTTTTTCTGTCAATAATTCGCCTTTTGCGGGTCGCGATGGTAAATATATAACAAGCCGACAAATCCGTGAACGCTTAGCGCGTGAATTAATTCACAATGTGGCCTTGCGCGTGGAAGATACCGAAAACCCAGATCGTTTTCGCGTTTCGGGGCGTGGCGAATTGCATTTGTCCATTTTAATTGAAAACATGCGCAGAGAAGGCTATGAATTGGGTGTATCTAGACCCGAGGTTATAGTCAAAGAAATCGATGGCGAGTTGATGGAGCCTTATGAAATATTGACGGTAGACGTGGAAGAAACGCATCAAGGTAGCGTGATGGAGAAATTGGGCCTACGTCGAGGGGATCTCAAAAATATGCACCCCGATGGTAAGGGTCGTGTGCGTTTGGATTATGAAATTCCAACCCGCGGTTTAATTGGTTTTCATGGAGAATTTTTAACGATTACCTCAGGCACAGGTTTGATGTATCATGTATTTGATCGTTATGCGCCTATTAAACCGGGTAAAATTCAGGCACGAAAAAAT
The DNA here is from genome assembly GCA_009885895.1 of Gammaproteobacteria bacterium. Classification (GTDB taxonomy): domain Bacteria; phylum Pseudomonadota; class Gammaproteobacteria; order UBA1113; family UBA1113; genus VFKP01. Next base: position 13,064 of record VFJV01000088.1, on the reverse strand, counting down.
GGCGTGTTGATTGCCAATGGCAATGGTGTTTCCGTGGGTTATGCTCTGTGGGGCTTGCAAGAGCGTGGCCGCTTATTTATAGGCCCTCAAGTGGATGTTTATGATGGAATGATAGTGGGTTTGCATTCTAGAGACAACGATTTGGTGGTGAATGTGTCTAAAACCAAACAATTAACCAATGTTCGCGCCTCGGGCACGGATGATGCTATCTTGTTAACGCCGGCGCAAAAATTAACCTTAGAGCAAGCATTGGAATTTATCAATGATGATGAATTGGTGGAAGTAACCCCTCACCACACGCGGTTGCGTAAAAAACTGCTAAAAGAAACCGATCGCAAGCGTCAAGGGAAGTAAAATAAAAATGCAGTTAAGCATTTGTTTTGTTGATCAAAAATCGCTACTATTCTCCCCTCTAGGGGTAAGAAAAGCATAAATATACGCATAGCAGTTGGTTTTTAGGGTAGAAGAGTAGTCCGCGAGCCCCAGGAGTGACGTATTCTGTCATACACTAGGGTGAGATAGGCGTAGGCAGGCGTAGGCAGCACCCCCAAAGTCAAATATGTAGAGTATATCGCAAATTTGTGAATTCTTGCCTATATTCTAATGTAAGGTGTTTTGGAATAAAAGGGTGAAAAATGTATACGTATTATCCGCCGATTAAGGTCAATGAGGTGTATAGCATCCCCGTGGGGGGAGGGCATCAGCTTTATGTAGAAGAATCTGGAAATCCCTATGGTATTCCCGCTGTAGTCATACACAGCGGGCCAGGGGGTTTTTCTGAAAATTTGCATAGGCGCTTGTTTAATCCAGAACAGTATCGTATCATTTTATTCGATCAGCGCGGCTGTGGCCAATCCCTACCACTGGCTTGTTTGGACAATAATACCACTCAGGATTTATTGGACGATGTAGAAACCATACGCAAAAGTCTAAACATTGATCGCTGGCTATTGGTAGGTGGCGGCTGGGGGAGTTTATTGGCTCTTTTGTATGCCCAGAAACACCCACAACGGGTGCGCGCTTTGTTACTCTGGAGTGTTTTTCTAGGGCGTAAGGAAGATATACAGTGGTTTTTTGGTGAAGGCACGCGCCTTATTTTTCCGGATTATTGGGGATCCTTTGTGGCACCCATTCCAGAAGCTGAGCGTGAGGATATATTAACCGCATATTATACGCGCTTAACAGGCAATGATGATTTGGCGCGTCGTGTTGCTGCTAAGGCGTGGGCGTCCTGGGAAGGGCGGGCATCCACCTTAGAGCCTCAACAAAAACGTATCGATCACTTGATAGAACCATCACATGCCAATTCATTGGCACGGATCAGTTGTCATTACTTTAGGCAGAACTGCTTTTTAGAAGATAATGAAATATTGGCTAAAGCCAGTGTTTTAGCGGATATTCCGGGGACGATTATTCATGGTCGTTATGATATGGTTTGTCTATTGGCCAATGCCTGGGAATTACACAAAGTTTGGCCAAAATCGAATCTTAAAATTATTCGCGATGCAGGGCATTCTATAACGGAGCCGCCTATTATCGATGCGATGGTACACAGCAGCAATGAGTTAGCAAAGGGTGAATTTTAAACTTAATTATTTTTTGAGATAGAGCGCGAATTAAAGATGAATAAAGAATGTAGACAATATAAAATTACAGGTAAAGTTCAAGGCGTTTTTTATAGGCGTGCGACACAACAGCAAGCCTTAGCGTTGGGGTTGACGGGGCGCGTCTTTAATTTGAAAGATGGCTCGGTTGAAGTGACCGCCTGTGGTGAGGTGGAAAATCTAAACCAGCTAGAAGAATGGTTGTGGGAAGGTTCCCCACGTGCCAAAGTGGAAAATGTGGAATCCTGGAATATACCCTTTAAGCCCTTTAGCGATTTTTTAATCAGTTAAGTCATTTTTTGCAGTGCTTCAATACGCGCTTCTAACGGGGGATGGCTGGCAAACAAACGTCCAAAACGGCTTTGGTGTGAAATTTTAAATGCGGCCATTGAAGGCAGGCGATTGTCTACGGGTGCTTTGGCGCTGAGTTGTTGCAAGCGTTGTAACGCGGCTATCATGCTGCTTTTATTGGCCAAACGCGCGGAACCGGCATCGGCCCTAAATTCGCGCCAGCGTGAAAAAGCCAAAACGACTAGGCTTGCCAAAATACCAAACACAATTTCAAACAGGATGCTGATAAGCCAATAGGTCATGGTGCTGATGCTGCCGCCTTCGCCTTCTTCATTTTTTTGTAAAAATTGCGCCACCGCAAAGGCGGCAATGCGGGCAAAAAAGATCACGAAGGTATTTAAAACCCCTTGCAATAAAGTCATGGTGACCATATCGCCATTGGCAACATGAGAAATTTCATGGCCTAAGACGCCTTCTAATTCTTGTTGATTCATGTTTTGTAATAAGCCTGTAGACACCGCAATCAAGGATTTATTTTTATTCCAACCGGTGGCAAACGCATTGGGCTCGGGGCTATTGTAAATGCCGACTTCAGGCATGCCTATTTTGGCCTTTTGCGCCAAATTTTGAACAGTAGCAAACAATAGGCTTTCCTGGCTGTTGCTAGGGCTTTGAATGCGTTTGACCCCATAACCGTGTATGGCGAGGGTTTTGGACAAAAGCAATGAAATAATCGCGCCCGAAAAGCCAAAAACCAGGGCAAAGATGAACAAGGATTGATAATTCAAGCCTTTTTGCGTTAAATAAGGTGTTACCCCAAATAAGTTTAAGACCACCGAACCTACGACTATGACAGCCAGGTTGGTTAATAAAAACAGTATAATGCGCTTACCCATGAGTACCTCTAAAATATGAGTTATTGTAATACCTGCATTATAACAAAAATTTCGCTAAAACTATTGACCTAGGCTTCAAAATGTCGTATTTTGCATGACTGCATGGGTGCCTAGGCGTTCCTTTTGCCTAATTCTGAATGGATTTTGCGCAAAGGGGGTCTTGTTTTGCTGTAAAATCCTCGGCTATGGCCCAAGATCGGCGTTCTGATGCAAAATCATTCTTTTTTATACTATAAGGGGGGTGGCCATGGCTCAAAAAAATATTATTGAAATCCGCAACATTTTCAAATCGTATGCCGGACAACAAATCTTGGACAACATTAATTTAAGGGTTAAAGATGGTGAATTTTTAACCTTATTGGGCCCTTCGGGTTGTGGTAAAACAACCTTGTTGAGGCTATTGGCAGGATTAGAGCAACCCACCTCCGGTCAAATTATAATCAATGGGAAAGACGCCAAAACGTTGTCTCCCCAAGAACGGCATGTCAATACGGTATTTCAAAGCTATGCCTTATTTCCCCACATGAACGTTTTTGATAATGTAGCCTTTGGCTTGCGTTGCGATGGGGCGGCAATGGAAGAGATAAACCAACGCGTTACGGAAATGTTGCGCATGGTGCGTTTGTCTGGTTATGAAAAACGTAAACCACATGAATTAAGCGGTGGCCAGCAACAGCGCGTGGCTATTGCCAGGGCCGTGGTCAAAGAGCCTATAGTATTGTTATTGGATGAACCCTTAAGTTCTTTAGACTACCGCTTACGCAAAAACATGCAAATTGAACTGAAACAATTACAGCGCAAATTAGGCATCGCCTTTGTTTTCGTAACGCACGATCAAGAAGAAGCCCTTTCTATGTCAGACAGCATTGTTGTGTTGCAACAAGGTCGCGTGGTGCAACAAGGGACCCCGCGTGATATTTATGAAACCCCTAAAAATATTTCAGTCGCTACTTTTATAGGCGAGAGCAATATTTTTAACCTATTTATCGATGAAGCCAACGACAAAAACATCAAAGTCACTGTGCAAGGGATTCAATACGAATTAGAAAACGATGGTCAATTTAAACGCGGCGATAAAATCCATTTATTGATACGACCAGAAGATACGCGAGTGTATCATCGTTCTGAAATAGACGATATCAGCATGATGTTTCCTGCTGTGGTGAATGAAGTTATTTACAAAGGCACTACGGTTGATTTAATCATTAAGTTGCCGGATGGCACATTATTGTCGGTCACAGAGTTTTTTGATGAAGACAATGGTGAGGATGTCACCTACGTCATAGGGGAATCCGTATGGGTCAATTGGCCCATAGGCTGGGAGGTGGTACTGCCTTATGAAGCATAAGTTCCAATATTTTTCAGTAGGCTTGATAACGGCGTGGTTATGTTTGTTTGGCTTATTGTCTTTTTTAGTCATGCTTACGATAAGCTTCTTGCAACACGACCTCGATCGCATCGCTGTGTGGCATTTTACCCTGCAAAATTATATCGATTTATTTGATCCCATTTTTTTTAAAATATTTCTAAAATCTTTTTACATCGCTTTTCTGGTGACAGCAGGATGCTTGCTTTTAGGGTATCCTTTTGCTTACATTGTGTCTAGGCTGCCGGAAAAAGTACAAAACCTGGCTTTGCTGTTACTGTTATTGCCTTTTTGGACCAGTTCAGTGGTGCGCACGTATGCCATGATGAGCTTATTGAAAACAAAAGGGTTGTTGAATGCGGCTTTGCTGTCCATGGGGTTAATTCATGAACCCTTGCAGATTTTATTTACCAACACGGCGGTGAGTATAGGCTTAATTTATAATTTATTACCCTTTATGATCTTGCCTATTTATGTTAATTTAGAACGTTTTGATGTCTCTTTAATTGAGGCGGCTAAAGACTTAGGTGCTAAATACACCACTATTTTTCGTAAGGTCATTATTCCGCTCAGTATGCCGGGCATTTTAGGGGGTTGTACTTTAGTCTTCTTACCTGCGATGACCTTATTTTTTATCTCTGACCTCCTTGGCGGCGCTAAAGCTTTGTTATTAGGCAATTTAATTGAAGATCAATTTTTAATGGCCAATAATTGGCCGCGCGGGGCTGCCACTAGCGTATTACTGACGGTGCTGATGGCGATAGGGTTATTGCTCTATTGGTCTAAGACTAACAAAAGGGTTGATTATGAAGCGGTCACTTAGAGTGGGGTATTTAGCCCTCATTTATCTCTTTTTGTATATCCCTATAGGTACGTTGATAGTCTATTCGTTTAACAATGCAGTGTTTTCTATGTTATGGCATGGCTTTACCTTAAATTGGTATCGTGTTGTTTTACAGGATGGTAGTTTATGGATTGCGGTCTGGCACTCGTTTTATTTAGCCATAGCGGCAACCGCGTCTGCACTGTTCATAGGGACTTTGGCGGCCATTAGTTTATACCGATACCGTTTTCGGGGCAAAAATCTATTGCAGGGCTTGTTGTTTATTATTATTATTACACCCGATATTGTATTAGGGATTGCCTTATTAATTCTGTTTTCCTTAAGTGGTTTATCCTTGGGCTTTTGGTCTTTGTACATTGCTCACGTTACTTTTTGCATTCCCTTTGTGGTGGTTATCGTGTATAGCCGCGCCAAAAGCATAGACCCCAATATTTTCGCTGCCGCCAGTGATTTAGGTGCCAGCGAATTAAAAATTTTTTGGGATATTATAGTGCCCATTTTGTTACCCGCACTTATTTCTGGGGCTTTGTTGTGCTTTGCATTATCCTTTGACGATATCGTCATTAGTTTCTTTGTGTCTGGCCCTGGCTTTGAGATTTTACCCATCAAAATCTTTGGTCTAGCGCGCTTGGGCGTTAACGTAGAGCTCAATGCGCTGTGTAGTTTATTGTTCGCATTGACATTAGTCTTGGTTTGTTTGTCACAATGGGTTACAAGGCGAAAAACAATATGAAAAAATGGGTATACATAGCATTCAGTTTATTGTGCACCTTGGCTCGCGCCAATGACAACGTGGTCAATGTATATGCGTGGTCTCAAGAAGTCTCTCCCAAAGTGGTTCGACAATTTCAAAAAGACACGGGCATTAGGGTTAATTTTTCCACCTTCGATAGCAATGAAGTATTGTACGCTAAAATGAAAGCGAGTAGGCAGACACAATACGATGTGGTGGAACCTTCCAGCTATTATATTATGCGCATGGCGCGCGAAAATATGATAGAAAAATTGGATTTAGGAAAGTTGTCCAATTATAAAAATTTAAACCCCGCTTTTACGCATCCAGATTACGACCCTACCGGTGAATACAGTATTCCTTGGGTATTGGGTTTAGCCGGTATTGTGGTTAATCGTAAATATTATCCAAACGATAATCTTGAAAAATGGACCGATCTGTGGTCACCGAAGTACCGGAACTCTTTGTTGTTATTAGACGACCCTAGAGAAGTCTTTAATGTGGGTTTATTAACCCTGGGCTATTCTCCTAATGACAATAATGTGCAACATTTAAAAAAAGCCTATGAAAATTTAGTGGCTTTATTGCCTAATGTGCGCCTATACAATAGCAGCTCTGTGCCGTCCTTGCTGATTGACGAGGATGTAACTATAGGGATGGGGTGGAATGCGGATGCCTATAAAGCCCATTTACAAAACCCGAATATAGAATTCATTTATCCTAAAGACAAATTTGTCATTTGGGTGGATTGTTTTGTGGTGCCTAAAAATGCACCGCACCGCGAGAATGCCTATAAATTTTTAAACTATGTATTACAAGCGAAAATAGCGGCCTTACAGGTGAAAGAAACCTTTTATCCCACAGCGAATTTGGCAGCTATCGACTATTTGCCGCCAGAGATAGCCAATAGCAAAATTATTTTTCCTAGTGTGGAACAATTAAAGCAAGGCTATTTTCAAACCGATCTAAACGACGATGCATTAGAATCCATCTCGCGCTACTGGCAATTGTTAAAACTACAATAAAAGGTGTTATTTATGTCTATTACAGAAGCGGATTTAATTTTAAGCCCAGAAGGCCGAATCTATCACTTAAATTTATTGCCGGAGGAACTGGCTCCTACGGTGATTTTGGTGGGCGACCCTAATCGTGTGGAAAAAGTGTCTAAATATTTTGATACCATAGAGATAAAGCAACAGAATCGCGAAATCATCACCCATAGTGGTTGGTTGGACAAACGTCATATCTCGGTGATTTCAACGGGAATGGGCACAGACAATATTGATATTGTCTTAAATGAATTGGATGCTTTGGTGAATGTGGATTTAAAAACAAGACGTATCAAGGAAAATTTGACGTCTTTAACGTTTATACGTATTGGCACCTGTGGCGCTTTGCAAGCCGAAAATGAAGTCGATAGCATGATTGTATCAACGCACGGAGTAGGTTTTGATAATTTATTAGAGTATTATCGTGACAAGGCAGCTCCTGTGGATCAACCCATAGAAACGGCATTGGCGCATTTTTTTGAAAAAGAAAGCTTGCATCCTTATGTGGCTTCGGCGGATAAAGACTTGCTCATGCACTATGCCCCGTATGCCGACAGTTTAGGAATGACGGCGACGTGCTCTGGCTTTTACGCTCCACAAGGTAGGCGTGTGCGTTTGATGCCGCGATTTACAACGTTATTAGATAAGTTAAGAGAGTTTCGTTACCAAGATGAAAGGGTGGTTAATTTTGAAATGGAAACATCAGGGATTTATGGTTTAAGTCAACTGATGGCTCATCGGGCATTATCGGTTAATGTGGTTGTGGCGAATCGCGCCAAAGGAACGTTTTCAAAAAATTACGCTAAGGCCATGGATGAAACCATAAAAATGGTATTGCAAAATCTACCCGGATAACCCTTTGTCTACAATAAGGGCAGTAGCCAATGTGCCATTCACATTGGTTGCCGTACGCCCCATGTCGACGATGCTGTCTACCCCTTGCACCAAACCTACTACGGCATAGGGTAGTCCCATCGCGCTTAGAGTAACGGTTGCTGCCACAAAAGCTGTGCCTGGAATGCCCGAAATACCCAGCGAAGCGATTGTATTTATAAACATAACCATCAAGAAAATTGAAACCGTCATGGGTTGATGGGTTACCGCCAAAGCCATCACCACTAATACTGCCGGAAACACGCCCGCACAAGCGCTCATGCCCAAGGTGGCACCCATGCTGGGCACAAAGCTTGCGCTTAATTGTGATACTTTAAAACGGTCGCGTAAGGTTTCTTCGCTTAAGGGCAAGCAACCAAAACTAGAACGGGTGCTGAAAGCTACCAGCAAAGTAGGATATGTTTTTTTCAAATAAGTCCACGGTGAAATACGCGCGCATAAGGCCACTAAGGTTAATTGCAGTATAAACACCAACACCATGGCAATGTAGATGGCTATTAAATAATGGGCAATGCCGACTAAAGTATGAAAGCCCTGAGTGCTGCTGATTTTAGCGAGTAAGGCTAATATGCCATAAGGCGTGGTGCGAATGACTAGGCGTGCCAGCTGTTTGACCATATGAAAGGCTGAGCTGATGAAATCTTTAAAATTTTCGGCATGCGCTTTGTCTTTCTTGTAGACTTGTAATGCGCTTACACCCAATAAACAGGCGAAAATAGCAATAGCGACGGTGTTTTCATTGGCCATCGCAGCAATAGGGTTACTGGGGATCATACCTAATAAGGTATCGACTAAGCCCGTGTAGGGGTGCGCAGGTAAAGGGCCATTGCTGGGTAAGGATAACTGTTGCCCCACGTTGAACCATGAGGCGACCATCATGCCTATAGCAGAGGCCACGGCGGTTAAGAGCAATAATAAACCCACAGATCGAGAAATCAATTTACCGATAATTTCGCCAGGATGATCGCCTAAATGAACAAAAGCATGAATAATGGAGGTTAAGATTAAAGGTAACACCAACATGCGTAATAAGGCTAGATAGCCGTCGCTGACCAAGCTTAGGGATTGGGCGATGAAATCGTTGCTAAAAGGCGTTAAACGGGGGTGAACATAATTGAGCAGCATGCCGCCAGCAACGCCCAGAATTAAGCTGATAAAAATGCGTAAATTATTGCTTAAATACGGTTTTTTCTCTAGGGAGAATAAAAACAGCAATAGCGCGGGGAATAGGGCTATAGGCCAATTTTGTAGCAGGTTTAGCATGATAAGACCATTGTATTAGAAACAGACGCTATTATAAGGGATAGGGGTATAAAAATCAAAAAATATACTGTAGATTATGGCAGTGGCTGTACTGTATTTATCTTAGGGGGACGTAAACTTGAAGCGATTTATAAAAATAAATCTGGCCATACTTTTAGGGCTTTCGCTTTGTGCGGGGGGTGCTTTTTTATACCTACGGTTGTCTGGGATCTCGCCTATTAGCCTCATACTCACGCAAATGGCCAAACGTGATTATGCTTGGCAATGCTCCTCTTTGCAGGCCCAAAAGTCCTCACTCAACACCAAAGGCAATATTACTTGGGTTAAACTGCGATGTCAGGGGGTGTATCCTTGGGGGGGGGCAATGCAATCTGGGCCTACCGGTGTGCTTACAATGAATATTGTGGATGCCAATCTTTCGGATCCTAACACCCTTGTAAAACCAACAATAGGTAAGGCAAATGCTAAAAATGCCTATCTCAAAACGTTATTAGAACACGCTGAGTTGTATCCCAATGCCGTCGCCGGGATCAATGGGGGTTATTTTCGTATCAAACCGAATCATGGCGATCCAAATTGTATTAAGCGTTCCCCTAACTCGCCTATGGATACTTCAATGCAGATCGGGGATGGTTTGCTTGTTATTGATAGCAAAGTGTATTCTACTAACTGTGGTGGCGGTATACTGTCAGAGGTCGGACGTTCAAGCCTCATTCAAGATGCGACGACCCAACAATGGCGCATTGAACGCGTGCAAAAGGATAGCGTTCCTGAAAATACGTTGAATGCAATTGGCGCAGGTCCAGGATTGATTCAAACCATAGCCGGAAAACCGGAGATCCAAATTACCTGGGAAGGCATTGTATCGACCCTGGAATTTAGCGCAAACACAGCCGTTATTTTAGCAAAGGATAAACAAGGCGCGCCACATATGCTATTGTTCACCGTTGATGGCATAGATAGAGAATATGGTATGACCTCTATGGAGATGGCTAATTTTATTTATAATGCAATACCTTCCTTATTTGAGCTTCAACTGGTATCTGCCATGAGTATGGACCAGGGCAATTCAACGGCAATGTTTGTCAAAAATGTCAACAGTGCCATTGTATCGGTTACTGGAAAGCACGGCAGAATGCGGGATATCTATGATGGCTTAGTGATAGTAGACAACAGCAGATCGTAATTTCCTCTATTAAGCCCCTACGAAATTTGCCTTGCGCTTTTCCAAAAATGCGGCCACACCTTCTGCTTTATCTTTTGTGGCGGCACTTTGAGCGAATAATAAGGCTTCTAATTGCAGCGCATTGTCTAAAGGCAATTCATAGCCTTGATGAATGGCTTCCATCGTACGTTGCAGTGCTATAGGGGCTAACGGTCGAAGTGCGTGTAAATAGTCTTTAGCCGCCGATAATAAAGTATCTGCCGGATGTAATGCATTGACTAAACCCCAGGAATGCGCTTCTTCGGCCGCTAAAGTACGGCCAGATAAACACATATCCAGCGCGCGGCCTTTGCCGACCAAACGTGGCAACCGTTGTGTGCCACCAAAACCGGGAATAACCCCTAATTTAACTTCAGGTTGCGCAAAGCGTGCGTCCACACTGGCAAAACGTAGTGTTGCGGCCATTGCCAATTCACAACCACCCCCAAAACAAAATCCATTGACGGCGGCCAATGAAGGCTTGCCTAGAGTGTCTAAACGGTCAAAGACGTGTTGTCCTTCTCGTGCAAAATGATACGCGCTGTTGGCATCTAAGCTTGCTAAGCGGCGTATGTCTGCGCCGGCGCAAAACGCTTTGCCTGCGCCGGTGATTAATAGGCTATAGACTTCAGGATTTTTTTGCGCGGTGTTAATACTGTCTAACAATTCTTCTAATAGTTCCGCGCTCAAGGCATTTAATTTGTCGGCGCGGTTTAAGGTAATGCTGAAGATCCCATCGGCATCCAATTCAGTGACTATGTTTTGATATGACATTGTTTACTCCATTTCTTGTAATAATTTTTTGGCAATAATGACCCGCATGATTTCATTAGTGCCTTCTAAAATTTGATGCACCCGAAGGTCGCGCAGATAACGCTCTATAGGATAATCACGTAAATAACCATAGCCGCCGTGTAATTGCAGTGCCTCGTTACACACATTAAAACCCGTATCGGTAGCCAGTTGCTTTGCCATGGCCACATAAAGGTGGGCATTGTCTTCTTTGGCATCTAAAGAACAGGCCGCACGATAAACGGATAAGCGCGCAGCTTCAAGTTGCGTGTACATATCGGCAAGGCGAAACTGAATGCTTTGAAAATGGCTTAAGCGTTGTTTAAATTGTTCGCGTTCATGCGTATAGCGACGCGCTAAATTAAAACACTGCGTAGCACCGCCTAAGGAACACGCTGCTATACCCAATCGGCCACTGTTTAAAGCCGATAGCGCAATATTAAAGCCGTGACCTTCTACACCAATGCAGTTTTCTAAAGGAACGCGGCAGTTTTCAAAAAACAGCATGGCAGTGGGTTGACTGTGCCAGCCTAGTTTGGATTCTTTTTTACCGATTGAAAATCCAGGAGCGTCTTTTTCTACCACAAGGCAGCTGATACCTTTGGCCCCGTCTTGTCCCGTGCGTACCATGCAAAGATAAAGGTCGCTTTCTCCTGCGCCGGAGATAAACGCTTTGCTGCCGTTTAAAATATAATGATCGCCATTGCGTGTGGCGGTGGTTTTAAGATTCGCGGCGTCCGATCCCGTGGAAGGTTCGGTTAAGCAGTAACTTGAAAAATGCTCTAATGACGTTAACTTGGGGATGAACCTTTGGCGTTGTTCTGTAGATCCAAAGCGGTCAATGACGCCCGTTACCATGTTGTGTATAGACAAATAAGCTGCCGTGGACGGACAGGCTTTGGCTAAGATTTCGAAGATCAGCACATAATCTAAGCGGGTTAATTCGCTGCCACCTACCTCGCTATTCACGCAGATACCCGCTAGGCCTAATTGAGCGGCATGACGCAAAACATCTTTTGGAAAAAAGCTTTCTTCATCCCAGCGGGCAGCTTGAGGCATCATTTTTTCTTGCATAAAATTGAAAACCATGTCTTGCATGGCAACTTGTTCAGCAGTTAAGTGAAAATCCATGATTCAATAAACCTTATAAGCTAACAATAGCCCATTGTAGCGGGATTGGGGATAAAATGCGACAGGGGGGTATTTAAAAAATCGGTAATTTAAAAGAACACTATTTTTGGGGTATTAAAACCGCAATAGGTTGTATTGACATATTTATAAAAATAGGGATAATAGCCGCTGTCTGGATGGATCTAAGGATTTGTTTAGTGGTAAAAAAGAAAAGTCTGAGGAATTACGCGATCGCCTTTATGCACAGGTTGGGTGGCTAGCCGTTGAACCAGATTGGCTTAAAAAAAACACTGGGCATTTAGGCTGAGTGTTAGGCAGAAGAAAGCCATGATTGATGCGGATCACCCAACGCTGAACATTGCCCGCCAGTGCGAGCTAATTAGCTTATCGCGTGCCAGCTATTATCGGTCAATTGATACGGACATCGGTATAGAAACACCTGAAAATCTAGAATTGATGCGTTTGATTGATGAAGAATACACGCGCCATCCTTTTTTTGGCAGTAGGCAAATGCGCAACTACTTTCGTCGCCAAGGGCGTGTGATTGGTCGAAAAAGAGTACAACGTTTAATGCGGCTCATGGGCTTGGTGTCCGTTGCTCCAAAACCTAATACAAGTAAGAGAAATAAAGAGAATAAAATTTATCCTTATCTTTTGCGTGGCCTTGCCATTGATCGACCTAATCAGGTTTGGTGCAGTGATATTACGTATATCCCTATGCAAGGTGGCTTTGTTTATCTCGTTGCAATCATGGATTGGTATAGTCGCAAGGTCTTGGCTTGGGAGGTATCGAACACTATGGAGGATACATTTTGCATTAGCGCATTGGAAAGTGCTATTCGACGCTATGGGGCGCCAGAAATCTTCAATACAGATCAGGGGTCGCAGTTTACAAGCACTGATTTTATTGCTGTTTTGAAGGCAGATGGCATAAAAATAAGTATGGACGGTAAAGGTCGTTGGATGGATAATGTGTTCATCGAGCGGCTGTGGCGGT
>VFJV01000023.1 GCA_009885895.1 Gammaproteobacteria bacterium | reverse complement strand
CATGCTCTCTGCGATTACTGCCTATATCTTTCACCCAAACAAACCAACATTACAATTCTCTGACGAGGATAGGAAGGTTCTTATGGCCGCTTAAACATAACTCGCGTTACTAAGTTAAATTTAAAAACGCCAACTAAGCCCCAATTCAGCGCTCCAACGACCACTAGAATAAAAGCAACCTAATCTATAGCTGATAATGGTTTCATCTCGATATTTCCTTTTTATACAGTTAATTACTGAAAGTTTACTATAGCAATAAGGGCCTGCGAATAAATAACTCGTACACTTTCTATAAGTATGTTACAATATTCGGCATGAATAACACGGAAGCTATTAAATATTTCACGAAAAAACTTAAGTTTGTTGCTCCTCATTTAAATGAAAAGACACTCAGAATTTGGGCTGCAACAGAAGCAAAGATGTTTGGGTACGGTGGAGTTACCATTTTATCAAAAGCAAGTAAGTTATCAAGATCCACAATTTATCTTGGGTTAAAAGATTTAAAGTTCCCACAAAGAAATTACGGTGAAAGGATTAGAAGACTTGGTGGTGGCCGCAAGAAAATTACTGAAACTGATGAGGCCATATTAGGTGACTTAGAATCTCTTTTAGAACCTGCGACCCGTGGAGATCCTGAGTCAATATTGCTTTGGACTTGTAAGAGCACAAGGCAATTAGCAAAAGAACTTAACAGAAATGGTCACAGAGTAAGCGATCGAAAAATATGTGATCTATTGTCTGACCTTGGGTACAGTCTGCAAGCAAATCGTAAAACACAAGAAGGAATTAGCCATCCAGATCGAAATGAGCAGTTTTTATATATTTATAAAAATGTAAAAATTTTTCAAAAGTCCGGTCAACCTATTATTTCCGTTGACACAAAAAAGAAAGAAATAATAGGGAATTATAAGAATAATGGGCACGAATGGTCAAAAAAACATACTCCTGTTGATGTGAAATCTCATGATTTTCCAGATCCGAAAGTTTCCAAGGCTTCGCCATATGGTGTTTATGATATATCGCGAAATGAAGGATGGGTTAGTGTTGGAGTTAGTCACGATACAGCACAATTTGCCGTATCAACCATAAAAAGATGGTGGGTGAAAATGGGTAAAAAAAGATATCCATATGCCAAAAAAATTTATATTACTGCAGATTGTGGTGGCAGTAATAGCCGAAGATCTAGACTTTGGAAAATGGAATTGCAAAAATTAGCTGATCAGATTAAAATGGATATACAGGTTTCACATTTTCCGCCAGGTACAAGCAAATGGAATAAAATAGAGCACAAAATGTTTAGCTTTATATCTATAAACTGGAGAGGTAAGCCATTAACAACATATAATGTTGTTGTAAATCTAATTGGTAATACAAAAACCGAGAGCGGCTTACAAATTAGAGCAGAAATGGATACCAATAAATATGAAAAAGGAATTAAAATATCAGATGAGGACTTTCAAAAAATAAACTTAAAAAAATGTAAATTTCATGGTGAATGGAATTATGTGATAAGGGCTAGAAAATAAAAGTGTACGAGTTATTTATTCGCAGGCCCTAACGTATTACTAGCTGACAATCTAGAGTCTTCTCCAATATGAACTGAGTCTGAACGGGGGCTTGTGACTCCAACATGAAATGAGGTTTTTAGTCTTCCTGCGCCAATTTTTTTTCTAAGTAATGGATGTTGGTGCCGCCTTCGTGAAAATAGCCATCGTGCATTAAGCGATGGTGTAGCGGAATATTGGTTTTAATGCCGTCGATGATGATTTCATCCAATGCATTTTGCATGCGCGCAATAGCGATTTTGCGTGTGTCGCCAAAAGCAATGAGTTTGCCTATCATGGAATCGTAATAGGGAGGAACGTTATAGCTGCTATAAATATGCGTGTCCATGCGTATGCCGGGCCCGCCTGGAGGATGATACAATTTGATTTTCCCTGGAGAAGGGGTGAATTTATTGGGATCCTCAGCATTGATGCGGCATTCTATGGCATGGCCTCTGATGTGTATATCGGATTGTTTGTACGATAACCCTAGGCCCGCGGCAATGCGCAATTGTTCGCAGATTAAATCAACGCCCGTAACCAACTCGGTGACAGGGTGTTCGACTTGAATACGCGTGTTCATTTCAATAAAAAAGAAATGACCCTCTTGATATAGAAATTCGAAGGTGCCCGCACCACGATAACGCATTTCTTCGCACGCACGCACGCAACGCTTACCAATGTGGTGGCGTTGTTTTTCGCTAATACCTGGAGCCGGGGCTTCTTCTAGTACTTTTTGATGGCGCCGTTGCATAGAACAATCGCGTTCTCCCAAATGAATGGCTTTGCCCGCACCGTCGCCCAGAACTTGAATTTCAATATGACGCGGGTTATCTAGAAACCGCTCCATATACACCGTGGCGTTACCAAAATTCATGTCAGCTTCGCTTTTGGCCAAACTAATGGCATTGATGAGCGCCGCTTCGCTGTGCACTACGCGCATGCCTTTTCCGCCGCCACCACCCGAAGCTTTGATGATAACGGGATAGCCAATGTCGCGCGCGGTTTTTAAATTGTCGCCATCGTCATCGGATAAGGGGCCATCAGATCCCGGGACGCAGGGAACGCCTGCTTGTTTCATGGCATTAATGGCGGATATTTTATCGCCCATGAGACGAATCGATTCTGCTCTAGGACCAATAAAGGTAAAACCACTTTTTTCAACTTGCTCTGCGAAATCCGCATTTTCTGCTAAAAAACCATAACCTGGATGTATGGCATTGGCATCGGTAATTTCAGCGGCACTGATAATGGCCGGGATATTGAGGTAACTTTCTGTAGCCGTGGCCCCGCCTATACACACGGACTCATCGGCTAAACGCACATGCAGCAAATCGCTATCGGCCTTGGAATGTACGGCAACGGTTTGTATGTCTAATTCTTTACAAGCCCGTAAGATACGCAGAGCAATTTCACCACGGTTGGCAATGACAACTTTATTAAACATAACACATCCTGCTATTCAATGATAAACAAGGGTTGACCAAATTCTACGGGTTGGCCATTGTCGATCAAGATGGATTTAACCACACCAGCCGCATCGGCTTCGATTTGGTTGAACATTTTCATGGCCTCAACGATGCACAATACATCGCCAATTTGCACGGGGTCGCCCATTTTAACAAAGGCAGGCGCTTGCGGAGAAGGGGATAAATAAGCAGTGCCCACCATAGGGGAATGAACCCTGTGGCCGCTTATTTCGGCGGGAAGGCTTGCCCCGGCAACGTCTGCGATTGCAGCAGGGAGGGGTGCCGAAGCAGGTAGTGGCGCGGTGTGGATGTGCATGGGTGCAGGGCTGGCAATGCCGTGCCTCGTAATGCGTACCGAGTCGTCTGCTTCTTTGATTTCCAATTCAGAAATGCCCGTCTCGTTGACTAGGTCAATGAGTTTTTTAATTTTTCGTATATCCATTGGCACAGTAATTTTCCTCACAGGGTTGTTAATTGATGGTGGGCAGCGCGTAAGGCGCATTCATAACCCACCGGGCCTAAACCAGACACTATACCCACCGCAATATCGGTTAAGTAAGAGTGCTGTCTGAAAGATTCTCGCGCGTAAATGTTGGATAAATGCACTTCTATAAAAGGGATCTGCACCGCCAATAAGGCATCGCGCAAAGCGATGCTGGTATGCGTATACGCGGCGGCGTTGATGAGGATAAAATCCGCTTGATTGCGAGCGCCTTGAATGGCGGCTATTAATTCATGCTCTGCATTGCTTTGAAAATGGCATAGATTAAGCCCTAGTTCTAGGGCGAGTTTATCCAGGCCAGAGCTAATCTGACTTAGGGTCTGTTTCCCATAACGCTCGGGTTCGCGTTGCCCCAATAGATTCAAATTTGGACCATTTATTATCAATATTCGCAC
This sequence comes from Gammaproteobacteria bacterium, assembly GCA_009885895.1. GTDB lineage: Bacteria > Pseudomonadota > Gammaproteobacteria > UBA1113 > UBA1113 > VFKP01. Next base: position 5,569 of record VFJV01000023.1, on the reverse strand, counting down.
AATATACACCTAAAACACGATTAGGCAGATTATGCCACTATTGCAGGATCCTGTCTAGTTTCCAGACGTTTGTGGCAAAAAGCAGGCTTTATGGGCAAAATAGGTGCTTTTGGATAAAAGCAAGGCGGAGCTAACAGAAAGCGTGCTTGCCTTGACAGTTTCAAAGCGGCAGCATATTATTAGATACTTTTTTTCTAATAACGAGGATTTTGCGATGACCATCCGTACCCGCCTGATGATAAGTGCTGCTAGCCTGTTGTTGGCTACTTCCACGGCTGCCTTGGCTGCCGAAACCACAGCTGCTGCGCCTAAAGTCCCGCTTACAGTGGCACAAGATAGCTACCAAAAATTAGTGCAGCAAGTGACCCAAGGGCAAGTTCAAGTGGTCAAACAATTTACAGGTCCAGCCGATCTTATAGGTTTGGTGGTCAAGTCGCCACAAGGCCAAAAAGCGGTCATCTACACGGATAAGGGTGCACGTTATATTATTGTAGGGAATGTTATTACCGCCGATGGCCAAAGCCATACGTCCCTCGATACCGAGAAATATGTTAACAGTGAAATTGCACAAAAAGCGTGGGTGAATGCGCCTAAAACGGCGTGGGTGCTAGATGGTTCTGCCAATGCCAAACACGTACTGTACGTTATAGCCGATCCTAACTGCTCGGCTTGCCACAAATTTTACAGCGATACCCGCACCTATGTGGACAAAGGCGATTTAGCCATTCGTTGGATTTTGGTTGGGTTTTTGCGTCCATCGAGCCCGGGGATGGCCATGGCTATTATCAATGCGAAAGATCCTGCCGCAGTGCTAAAGCAAAATGAAAGTCAATTTAATTCCGCTAAAGAACAGGGTGGAATTAAACCTATAGACAATCCTTCAGCGGATCTAAAAGCTAAATTTACAGGCAACATGAAATTTATGTCGGATCACCAATTTACAGTAACGCCCGCCATTATTTTTAAAGACAGTCTAGGTAAAGCGCATACCGTCATGGGTGCTTTGCCAGAGCCCCAATTAAAAGAAATGGTGGATAGTGCTGCAAAACTTTAAGTCAACGATGAGAGGTGTGTGTTGAAAAAACGAAATAAACACTATGTGAGTGAAATAGATGTCTTTTTAGCGGAACTAAGACACACGGTCACGGAGTCTGAAAGTCAAGCCAAAGAACGCAAGGAATATGAGCACATTAACCGTTTGCGCGATAGCGCGGAATTACCCGTAGTATGAAAGAAGACGACACACTGAATCTAGTGAATACATTTTTGATTGCTACGCCCGAGTTGGACAACTCGCATTTTTACCGTAGTGTCGTTTATGTCTGCACCCACAGTAAAGAAGGTGCCATGGGTTTGGTGATTAATCACCCCTTGCTGGATATGACCCTTGCCGATGTATTTTCCGAAATGCACATTAGTACCGATGACAATGTGCAATTAGCCTCTACCGTATTATTGGGCGGGCCGCTGCAACCCGATCGCGGTTTTGTATTGCATAAATTAGAACAATCTTGGCAATCAACTTTAAAGGTGTGTGATACGGTGGCGGTGACGTCTTCGCAAGATATCTTGCAAGCCATGGCGCACAATCAAGGGCCCAACGAAGCCTTGATGATTTTGGGCTATTCTGGATGGGCTTCGGGAACGGTAGAAAAAGAAATTGCTAAAAATAATTGGTTAGTGGTGCCGGCACAAGACGACATTATTTTTGGAACGCCGTTTTCAGAACGCTGGGGACGTGCCATTAAAAGTTTAGGCTTTCATTCGGATAACTTATCAGAAGGTATGGGCCATGCCTGATACCCCGTTGCCGCGCTGTTGGCAAGAGCAGGGAAAACCACAAGGGGTTGCCTTAGGCTTTGATTATGGCACGAAAAAAATAGGTGTAGCCGTTGGGCAGTTGTTAACACGTAGCGCATCGCCCTTGGCGGTGTTGTACCGCGTTAAAGACGAAATCGATTGGGAGAGTCTATCCAAGCTCATTCAGCAGTGGCGCCCGTTTGCTCTAGTGGTAGGCCTTCCTTTACATATGGATGGCAAAACACAATGGATCACCCTAGAAGCCACCCATTTTGCGAGGGCTTTACAAGATCGTTTTAGTGTGCCGGTTTATGTTGCAGATGAACGTTTAACCTCAGCAGAGGCGCGCGCTCAAATTTTTGAAAGCGGAGGGTATAAGGCCTTAAAAAAAACGGCTATCGATAGCCTTGCGGCTAAATTAATACTGGAACAATGGTTAGCGCAATTTGAGGAAGACTGATATGGAGCAAATCGATAAAAACGGTCGCTTAAAACATTTATTGACCTTAGAAGGCTTGCCTGAAACGTATCTCAATAAATTATTATCTGCCGCAGATAAATTCATCGATAAAAACAATCGTTTATGTCATACGGATGATCTAAAAGGTAAAACCGTGGTCAATGTTTTTTTTGAAGCGAGTACGCGTACCCGCACCACGTTTGAAATAGCCGCTAAACGATTGAGTGCCGATGTTATCAGTGTGAACGTGGCGACTGCCGCAACTGCAAAAGGAGAATCCTTACGCGACACCATTTTAAATTTACAAGCCATGCAAGCCGATTTGTTTGTGTGTAGGCACGGCGATTCGGGCGCCGCGCACTTTATTGCAAAGCAGCTTAAGCCTGGCGTGGCCGTCATTAATGCCGGAGATGGCTGTCATGAACATCCTACTCAAGCACTATTAGATTTATATACGATACGGCATGCCAAAAAAGATTTTCAAAATCTAACGGTGGCCATTGTGGGCGATATTCTACATTCGCGTGTGGCACGTTCGGAAATTAGGGCTTTAAAAACCATGGGGGTGAAACACATTCGTTTGGTTGCGCCTCAAACTTTATTGCCCGCGCAAATAGGCCAAAGTGGCGTTGTGTGTTATGACAAAATGGAAGAGGGTATTCAAGATGCGGATGTGATTATCGTGTTGCGCTTGCAAAAAGAACGCATGGATCAAGGCTTATTACCAAGTCTTAAAGAATATCATCAGTGTTATGGCTTAACTGCCGAGCGCTTAACTTTAGCACAAAAAGACGTTATAGTGATGCATCCTGGGCCTATGGATAGGGGCGTTGAAATCGATTCAGAGGTGGCCGATGGCCCACATTCAATGATTTTACAACAAGTGCATTTTGGCATTGCCATGCGTATGGCGGTTATGGTTGAATTAACGGCGGGGAAATGAAAATGGCTAACACAATCGTATTTCGCAACGGGTGTTTGTGCGATCCTGCAGCACACAGTGAAATGTGTGCCGATTTATTTGTTGTCGATGGTAAAATAGCGGCGATAGGCGATGCTCCCGCGGGTTTTCATGCCGAAGAAGAAATAGAGTGTAGCGATTGTTTAGTCGTGCCGGGATTTATAGATTTGTCTACTGCGCTGCGAGGTTCTATACAGGCGGAATTATCGGCCGCCGTGAAAGGGGGGTTTACACAGATCTGTGTACCGCCCAATAGCCGTCTCATGTTAGATACACCCAGTGTTGCCGAAGGTCTACATCGTCAGGCAGACCGTATAGGCAAAGCCAAAGTGCTGCCTATAGGCGCATTAACGCAAGGTCTAGCGGGCAAGCAACTTTCTGAGATGGCGGCGTTAAAAGAAGCGGGTTGTGTTGCATTAAGCCAGGCGTATCATCCTATTGCCAACACAAAATTATTGTATAGAGCCCTGCAATATGCCGCAAGCAACCATCTATTAGTTATTCATTCTCCTATCGATTCAGCGTGGCAAGATAAACAGTATGTGCATGGGGGAAAAGAAAATTTAATTTTAGGCTTGCCTGCCATGCCGGTTTGCGCTGAAGTGAGTGAAATCTCAAGAGTGATTGCCTTATTGCCTGAAACCGGCGCAAGGGTGCATTTTAGCCGCTTATCCAGCGGGCGTGCAGTAGAATTGATTGCCGATGCCAAAGCAGAAGGTTTAGCGGTGAGTGCAGATGTGGGTATCCATCATTTATGGTTTACAGAAGCGATGCATCGCCATTTTGAAGGCTATGCGATGCAGCCACCCTTGCGTAGCGAGACCGATCGCAGAATGCTGCGTCAAGGCGTGATTGACGGTACCATCGATGCCATTTGTTCGGCCCATGAGCCACACGAAGCGGACGCCTTATTAGCCCCTTTTTTACAAAGGCCTAGTGGCATGTCGGCTCTGGAATTGGTTTGGCCGCTATTGGTGATGTTACATCATGAATTGAATCTATCGTGGAGCCAATGTCTAAGTCCGTTAACGATCGCGCCTGCGCGTATTTTGGGGTTGAATCGAGGCACACTGTCTGTAGGAAAGTGTGCTGATCTCAGTATATTATCGTCTACGGCAAAGTGGGACGTGCGGGCGAATACGTTGGCCTCCCACGGGAAAAACACCCCATTTTTAGGTCAGCAACTCAGCGGGCAAGTCATGGCAACCTATGTGCATGGCCATCGGGTGTATTAATGGTTATTTGCGACAGAGCCAAGACTTTCCATTTTGATAAAGGAGACTAATGTGGCACTATACTCTACGCATTTGAATTTTAGGGGGTGTTGCCTAAGCCCATCTCGCCCTAGTATATGACAGAATACGTCACTCCTGTCGCTCGAGGACTCGGCGCCTACCCTAAAAACCAACTGCTATGAGTATATTATTCACTAAAAATGATTATGATGCTGTTCAATTTTATAGCACGTTACATCCACGGATACAGGTTCTACCAATGTATTATAACTTAGGGTTTAGTTATTCAGAAATGATATATGGTCGTCGTGTTGTCTTAGATCGCCTGATCTCTGCACTTGCTTTACTGCCAACCTATTATGGATTTTTAATTTGGGATATCTACCGCCCTCGGGCAGTGCAGGCTAAGCTGTTTGAATGGATGCTCTCTGAAATTCGAAAAAAAAGAGCCGATCTTAGTGTAGAGGAAACTTTTCAAGAAGCCACAAAATATATGTCTTTGCCATCACGGCCCGGGGATCTTTATTGTCCACCACACTTAAGCGGTGGAGCAATTGATTTGACTTTATATGGTTATAATAAGCATGAAATATTAGATCTTGGAACCCCCTTCGATGATTGTAGTGAACTTGCACACAGTAATTACTTTGAAATACACCCTCCTAGAAATATGGAGGAAGAAGCCATTAAATCTAAACGCCTCCTTCTCAAGCGGGCAATGCAAAGCCAGGGATTTACGTCTTATTTTTACGAATGGTGGCATTTTGATTTAGGCAATATTTTTTGGAGCCGCGCCACAGGAAAAAAAGCTGTGTTTGGCCCATTATTTGGAGATAAAGAATGGCCCATGGTATAGTGACCCCCATTGTCTAGACTAGGGGGCTCATAGTCAGCAGTAGTGCCAACTTTAACTTTACTGATTCCTGAGTTCAAATACGAAGTGCAACACCCCGTTTTTCAGCTAGTTTTTTAAACACTTCATGCGGTGTTTTATATCCTAAGCGTTTACGTGGACGACTGTTCAACTTATCAGCAACATTTTGAATTTCTTCCTCCTCAATATTATCAAAAGGCACCCCTTTTGGGAAGTATTGTCTAACAAGACCGTTGGTG
>VFJV01000167.1 GCA_009885895.1 Gammaproteobacteria bacterium | reverse complement strand
GTCAAATGTGTATATAGCATTGGCAACTCCGATTCTATTTAGGGCCGTCAATTGTATAGCATTTGACCGCCAGTTTTCATCATGTTGCACTTCGTACCTGAATCCGCGACTTATAACGATGCCTGCAGCACTATTTAATAGAAAGCAGAGGATAAAGGCAAAAACAATAGAGGATAGGTACAGTTGCGCGGTAGAATATTGGCTTAAAATAACTTTGCTTGGCCATTGCCTATTTTTAACCATTTTAAATAACACGGCAAAGACTGGGTAAATATAATAGAGTAGGGCGACCCAAATCCCTATAGACAAGCCGTAATTCAGTGCCGCCGCAGTAGATAATATTTTGTGATCCGCATGTTTAAATGAAAGAGCGGCCCAACAAATGAAGAAGATCAAAAAGGCGACAATGATACCTATACCTATACCGCGCCAAGAATTAGTATACTGAGTGAATGTCGTTTCAGGGGCTTCGCCATGAGCTGGCGCTACCGTAAATCCATTGGCACGCAAAGAGCGTAGGTTATCTATATCGGCTTGCATAGGTGTTCTCCTTAATCTCGAGGTAGCACAAGGGGAAAGATACGATTTTGTATTAAGCTCTATTTGCCTTTTTTAACCGTTCTTTTTACCCTGAATATTGCGAAGTTCATTTCATACGTAGTTTCAGTTCCTGTGACTTCAAGCTCATTTTCGGGGATGAGTAAATCAGCAATTAGATCCCCTGTATGCTCCATTAATGACTTTTGTTTTGGTGAATTTTCCGGCAATGTTTGCATTTGGTGAATAACGCGACCTAGTTCTTTGACTTTAGCGAAAGTATCAATAATAGCTATTGTCGTTTCCACCGCCTTTGGGCTTTTTAAGATAGTAGCCATCATGTAGAGTCCTTTCTCGGTAAAGCCTTTTAGGGGTACAGCCGAATGTTTTAGCTTTTTGAACCGATCAAAATTTTTGATCAGTTCGTTTTTCTCGGTGTCTTCCAGCTCAAATAAGTAACCATCAGGGAATTTTTCTGCATTATTTTTAACCGCTTGGTTAACTTCCCTAGTTTCAATGCCGTACAGCTCAGCCACATCCATATCAATGATAATTTGTTGACCACGGATAGCGATAATTTTTTCCTGCACCTGTTCTTGTTTAACAATTTGCATGTGAATTTCTCAGTTTATGTGTATTACCCTGTATATTAAGGGGTTATAGGTCGGAAAGCTACCAAGAGGACCAAAAAGAGGTTCGATTCGATCTGAGATTCGGATGGGAGTCAAGTAAAAACCATAATACATTATTTAATAATAAATTAATGTATAAAAGATTATGAAATTTGTATTGTCAAATACCCATAATGGAGGAAAGTAAGGACAGCAAGTATAAACCAGTACACAATATTTATGGTTCTGCCAATAAGGTTTATTTTGTTGTTTTCCATAGGGTAGCCAAGATAGGCCACCTGAGTTCAAATACGAAGTGCAACACCCCGTTTTTCAGCTAGTTTTTTAAACACTTCATGCGGTGTTTTATATCCTAAGCATTTACGTGGACGACTGTTCAACTTATCAGCAACATTTTGAATTTCTTCCTCCTCAATATTATCAAAAGGCACCCCTTTTGGGAAGTATTGTCTAACAAGACCGTTGGTG
>VFJV01000071.1 GCA_009885895.1 Gammaproteobacteria bacterium | reverse complement strand
GCAATACGATGCGACGGAGGAAAAATAAAAGTAACGAGCGTTTTCGTAGGGGCAGGCCCCTGTGCCTGCCCTGATATAAATGATCACAGGAAATTGCACCTGTAACAGCGCATCAAAAAGTAGTTATAGCCCCGGTGGCACAGTGGATAGCGCGAGCGCCCTTGTATCTACAATAAATCTACTTCGATATAGGCTATCAAAATCAACCCCATCCCACTGTGTCTTATGAGCCAGTCCCATTTTTCGCGATACCTATGCCCTTAGAAGACGCCTCTGATCTTTCCTCTATTTTTTGTTTTTTAGCAGGCCTGCTACGCAATAGCGAAGGAAATGTGGAGAAAATAGGATGCTGCTTCAATGGTCCTTCTTTCTCAGGAGATACCGAATTAGCCGAGGGCTTACGCTTACTACCTGAAGGGAGGAAAAGTTGGAGAGAACCATCCCGTTGAACCCTATTGGCTATTGATTGCAACGGACGAACACTAGCCTTGAGCGGCATTGCACCTATCCTGTTCGGTATTTTTTCAAGCGATGCTAATTTAGTGCCATGATCTGCTCGATTTTCTTTATTTTTATCTGTGTCTTGTTTTTTTTCACGCAAGCTGTCTCTATTCCTGATCGCATAGATATAGTTTAAAACACTGGCTGCCTCATAATATCGCATCGCTTCATCAAGTTCTATTTCCCGATTGACTTCTCCTTTTTCATATAAAATCCCCAGTTCATTCATAGCCGCCGCATCACCCGCACTGCTTGCTTTTTTATAAAGCTCTATACCCGTTGACTTTTGCCCTTCTATATGATAAAGCAAACGAGCAAGACAACTACGCGCACCAATATGATTTAGAGTCTCGGCTTTTTTATATTCCTCCTCGGCTTTCTTGCATAATGTTATGAAATCTTGATAAGAAGTCGCACCCTCTTTACCTACCGTCGCTTCATAATCAAGCCCCCATTGATAATGCACGTTTCCAGTAATCCTATTGGGTAGTAATGATTTTTCCTGCAAAACAATTTCATACATAGCGATAACATTCGCCTTATAATG
>VFJV01000018.1 GCA_009885895.1 Gammaproteobacteria bacterium | reverse complement strand
GCCCGCCCCTACGAAGATATTGAGCGCAATGGCAGTATCCAAAGAGAGAGTAGCTGTGAAAATAATTTTATTATTGAGTATAGTGTTGTTGTGGGCTTGTAGCCTCAATATATCTGCGGCCGTTAAACCAGTGCCTAAACCACGTCATTTAACCGTTATTTTAGATTGGTTCATGAATCCGGATCATGCGCCTCTTTTTGTGGCTAAGTGGCAAGGTTATTTTGCACAGCAAGGTTTGGATGTAGAATGGGTTAGCCCAGCGGATCCGGCCGATCCGCCAAAATGGGTGGCTGCAGGCAAGGCGGATATTGCCATTACTTATGAACCTAAATTTTTAATCGCACAAAAACAAGGTTTGCCCTTAGTGTGGCTTGCAACCTTAATTGCTACGCCACTCGATAGCATGATCACACTGGAAGACAGTGGCATTCGCAGCATTCAAGATTTTAAAGGTAAACGCATAGGCTATTCTTCAGGCAGTGTAGACGGCGTCATGTTAACGAGGATATTAAAACAAGCAGGGTTAAGCGCTAAAGATATGACGCTGATTAATATACACTACAGTTTAACGCAACCTTTGTTAGCGCATCAAGTGGATGTGGTCACGGGTGCTATGCGTAATTTTGAACCCAATGAAATTATTTTAGCGGGGCAAAAACCAAAAGTATTTTATGTAGAAGATTATGGGGTTCCTAATTATGAAGAACTCATTTTAGTCACCAATCAAAAAGAAGCCAGCGATCCAGCGCTTGCTAAATTCACCAAAGCTTTACAACAAGGCACGACGTATCTGATTAACCATCCCGAAGAGTCTTGGCAAGCTTTTACTAAGGCCTATCCAGAATTGAACAATGAATTGAATCGCCGCGCTTGGTTTGAAACCTTACCGCATTTTGCACGCAGACCTACGGCTTTCGATGCTAAAGCCTACCAACAGATGCGGCTATTTTTGCAGCAAGAAGGGTTGTTGTAGCAGGGATAAAGTCATCCGTATTACGGTTTTCGGAAAAGTGAGCCACTTATAACAGCCTTATAAGTGGCTCACTTTTTATGGGGTATAGTGATGATTATCGGCAGAGATTTAGTGATAAAGCCCCTCTAAGAGATGAGTTTAATAAGTTATTTTATTCATTGTTTGAAAAAGCAGATGCCTATATTGAAATCATTAAAATAATAGCCCTCACCGTTCTGGTGTAAAGCGCGCTGATATTGAAGCAAATGCAAAACTTTCAAGTAATGGCGGAAGGCTATCAGAACGATTGCAAGATTTGTGTTGCGCTGTATTTTTACAGGAAAATATTTCTTGGAATAAAAGGCTGGGAGAATACTATAAACTAATAGATGAATTTACCTTTACCATCGTTTGTAAATAGATTCTATCGCCTTCTGATTCAGGCGAGAAAGGATCCATAAAACCCTTATGGCTGCCCGCGCTGGAATCACGAGCTCCGGTTCAGACCCATTTTATATTGGAGAAGACTATCGCTTGCTTTATTTTTTGGGCGGATATATACTGCTGCCAGTAGAGTAAATATGCTTTGGGTGCAGTTCCTTTGGAACGACAAAAATAAAAAATTAATTATTATATATCAATGTGTTAGTTTGATAGGCAAGTGCCTGGGGCAACAATTTCAGTATTTATGTGATTCCGTAAGCCATAAGTCCCAACCTGTTATATAGTTATATAGGGTAATCAAGAAGAATTTTTAGCTTTTTGCTAGATGCGAAAAGTTAGGCGGTATTTATACGATACTGAACTAGGTGCAGTGAACTAATAGCGTCATCCAAAAGGAACTGCACCCATATGCTTTGCTTCACGCGACAACTATCCTGACAGTCACCGACGGCAAACCCTACCAAGGCGTTTATGCTGAGGTTCGGCATAAAGGGAATAATCAATGAGCCCTAATAATATGAGTAAAGAAAAAACCTTAAAAATAGGCATTATTGGCTCTGGATTTACCGGGGTTTCTTGCTTTGTAAATATAATAGATGCTTTTTTAAGCAAAGATATATTAAATAAGATAGAAATTACTTTTTTTGATAAGGGCTCGGTAAATGGTCGTGGATTGGCTTATAGTACACGTTGCGCAGCACATCTTTTAAATACTCCATCAGGTACAGTCGGTATTCTATGTAATAAAAAAGACCATTTCAAACAATGGCTGTTATCTAAACTTAAAGAAGGGATTTTAAATTACCCTGATATAGACCATCAACATCCACCAAGAGAAATTTACGGTCAATATATAGAAGAAATGTTTGAGCTATACCTGCAAAAAGCAGTATTAATGGGTATTAATGTTAATAAAAAAAAAGAGGAAGTCACCGAAATAGGTAGTGCTGATCTTGGGTATACTATTAGCACAGCACAAAGCAATAAATTACATTTTGACTACATTATTCTTGCCGTTGGCGGCTTTGATTCTGAGAAACCTGCTTTATTAAGGCATCTTAAGGATTTTATTATATCTCCTTATGATGAGGATTTTAATAATAAGATAGACAAAGTAGATGATGTTTTAATTATTGGTACTAGGCTAAGTTGCGTGGATGCTATTCTTGCACTAGAAGAAAATGGTCATAAAGGTAAAGTAATGTGCGTATCTGAAAGCGGGTTGCTGCCAAGAGTAATTGGCGAATACAATGCAAAAGAAAGGCTCTTTATAACCGACGAATTTATAGAAAGTAGCGAGACTATCTCGTTATCCGATCTGTTTAATGCAATAGGGAGTGAATATTTCTTGCAAGAAGGAGTTAGGCCTGATTTTAAAGATGTATTTAAAACTAGTTTTAGTCCTCAAAAAACACTCCGCTATGAAATTGTGAAAACAAAGAAGAAAAGATTTTGGCAAGATTCACTGTACAATACAAACCATGTCTTAAATAAGGTTTGGCATAAACTTGATATAAAAAGCAAAAATAAAATCATCCAAAAATACCTAAAATTCTTTTTAATCTATAGGGCGGCAATGCCACGTCGATCCGCGTGTAAGTTATTAAAATTATTTGAAGAGGGCAGACTTTCTTTACATAAGAAGCCAGTAAGCATCTCATTTCATGAGGGGCTTTTTGAAATCTCTTTATCTAATCGAACAATATTAAAGGCAAAACACATTATTGACGCCACGGGATTATCTTATTGTATTTGCTCTTCAAACTCTGATTTGGCGAAAAATATCACTAATAGTGAGCTATTCAGTCTAAACCAATGGGGAGGGATCTCTGTTTCAACAGAAACTTATCAATCGGTTAATAAAGGTGGTGGTTTTTCTAACGGCCTTTTTGTGGTTGGTGGGGCTGTTTTTGGGACAGATTTGGTTACTAATTTAATTGAATATATCGTTGAATGCACCTCGAAGGTAGCACAGACGATCGCTAAAAATATAAAGGAAGAAGCATTATGAAAAAAAATGGATTTATTATTGGGTTTGTTCTGATTTTGATGGTTTCAAATTCAACTTTTTCTAGTGACATATATTTACCCTCTTTGCCTGCAATGGCTTCTTATTTCTCTGTTACTTCACGAGTTGCGCAATGGACACTGAGCGTCTACATGCTTGGATTTGCTTTATCTGTTTTGCTCTCTGGCTCTTTGTCTGATAGGTTTGGCCGAAAGAAAGTCCTTATTACTGGCTTAACAATGCATTTTATTGCCAGCATTGCATGCGTATTTTCACCCTCCATTATGGCGCTTATATTTTTTAGATTTTTTCAGGCACTAGGTGGTTGTTGCGGGACTGTATTGGCCAGAGTTATTGTTAGAGATTCTTATGATCAGAGCACATCAATTCGCATGTTGTCATCCATATCAGCCGGATTGTCTGTTGCACTCGTGATCGCCCCTATTTTTGGGGGGGTTATACAAACGAACTTTGGGTGGCGAGGCTCTTTTGTTTGTATTTCTATCTTTAGTATGGCCATCCTTCTACTTTCTTTGTTGTTTATTAAAGAAACGGTGGTAAAGAACGACATAACCCCTCTAAATATAAAAAACATAATTTCAAGTTATTTTTACGCTCTAAAAAATAGAAATTTTGTATGCTACACTTTAATCATAAGTTTAGCATGGGGCGCATTTTTCTCTTTCGTTTGTGCCTCACCATTTATTTTTATAAACGGCTATCATTTTAGCCCATCTACCTACGGGTTAATGTATGGCTTTATTGTATTAAGCTATATCTCCGGCGCATTAATAGCAAGAAAGTACTCAAACAAAATGGGCATTTACAATTCTGTTAGTCTAGCTGTTTGGCTTTCTTTTTTTGCGGGTATTTTTATGATTTTATCACCATTCTTACATTACCAAATATTTTATGTTTGCATATTTATATTTTTATATATTGGTGCAATAGGCTTGGTTATGCCAAACTGTCAGGCTGGGGCTATATCTGACTTTAAAACATCAATAGGAACAGTCTCTAGCTTATTCTATTTTATAGAAATGATGTTTGGTGCTGTTTTCTCTTTTTTGGTTGGTCATATGTTTAATGGGAATTTTTTACTATCAGTCTCAACCCTTATGTTTATCTCTGGTGTTTTAATGTTGATATCCTTATGGGCTCTTTCTAGAAAAGATTTTAGTATAAAATCTAGCCTTATTGTCTTTAAAAGGCAGCAGGCATCTTATAAATGAAGAGATGCTTTTTGCTGATTATCAAGGCGTTTACGCTGGGGTTTGGGTTCGGAAGGATGAATAAATATAACTTTTATCAACATGATTTATTTTTTATGCGGCAAGCTTAAATTCGACTACCCACTCTATTCCACATAGAGCCCGTTTATATACTACTGAATCAGGTACAGTGAGCTAATGCGTCGTTTCAAAGGAACTGCACCCATTCTAATATCCGCGCGTAAAAATTCACCTACAAAAGCTCGATACAAACGCCCTAAAAATAGTCGAGACGTTACACCCAGGATTATTTACTGCAAATGCGGTTCCGCACTCAACCCGGTTACTTTGGCAAATGTTTTGGCTGACGAAACGCCCAATACCGACATTAAGCTGCTTAAGGGGTTTGGCTTTTGCGTGTAATCTACGATATTTTCGGCTTTAATGATATTTCTCGCAACTTCATTGACCGAGCCAAAACCATCGGCTAAGCCCAATTGCACGGCACGATCGCCTGCCCACACTAGGCCTGAAAATAAGTCTGGATCGTCTTTTAAACGGTCGCCGCGACCGGCTTTGACGTTATGGATGAATTGATTGTGTAGATCATCTAGCATACTTTGCAGATAAAGTTTATCGTTTGCGGACTCAGGGGAAAAAGGATCCATAAACCCTTTATGGCTGCCAGCGGTGGCTAAACGACGTTCTACGCCCAATTTATTCATGGTGCCTACAAAACCAAACCCATCCATTAATACACCGATGGAACCTACCAAACTTGATGGATTGACATAAATATCGTCGGCAGCGGCGGCGACATAGTAAGATCCGGATGCGCAGACATCGGCACACACCGCATAGAGTTTAATTTTAGGATGCAATTGTCGTTGTCGTTTAATCTCGTTGTAGATTTCGCTAGATTGCACGGGTGAGCCGCCGGGGCTGTTGATGCTTAGGATCACACCTTGAGTATTTTTGTCTTCAAAAGCCGCATCTAGGCTACTGATGATATCGCTGGCATTGGCATTACTGGTAGAGGAAATTTCACCTTCTAGGGTAATTAATGCGGTATGTGCTTTTGTATTATCGGCAGAAGAAGGGCTTAGGCTGTTACGCACAAAGACAAACAAAGCAATGAAAATAATCAGATAAGATAAACGGAAAAATATTTTCCAGCGGCGTTGGCTTTTTTGCTCTTTTAAGGTGGCCAGCAATAGCTTTTCCAAAGTGGTTTCGGTATCAATTGCACTGCTTAAGTTTTGCGCACTTTTGCTCATCGTGTTAGCCCTGTATTAAATTTACTTTGCAAGAGCCTATTAGAACGTGTTTTGATGGAAAAAGAAAGGGGTAATAGGATCGTGATTTTAGCCTATCCTTCGTAAATAATCTCAGGAAGGATAAAATTTCTTTGACCCGCTATTGACATTCCCTCCACAGTCTAGGAGAATACCCACTCTATTGCTTGGAGGGGTTCCCGAGCGGTCAAAGGGATCAGACTGTAAATCTGACGGCTCTGCCTTCGAAGGTTCGAATCCTTCCCCCTCCACCAGTTTTTAAGCCCATTCGGGTTGGGAAACGGATTACAAGCAATATAGACTCACAGCAGTTGGTT
>VFJV01000124.1 GCA_009885895.1 Gammaproteobacteria bacterium | reverse complement strand
GCCTATACAGAATAGAAACAGGGGAAGGCCCCTTCGTTATGATGAAGTTGTAGTAAAGGTATTAGAAATGCTCTGGCATGCTGGCAATCAAATTTGTTCAAAACGCCTTATCCCTTTTTTACCAGAGCGGATAGAGTCATTAGAGCGTCATGGGCACTTACGGTTAACTGAGGATGTCAAAGAGCGTGTTTTGTCCGTTAGCAGTGCAACATTTGACCGTTTACTCCGTAAGGAGCGTATAAATCTTGGAAGTGGCTTATCAACAACAAAACCAGGGGGATTACTAAAAAATCAAATTAAGGTGAGAACATTTGCTGATTGGGATGAGCAAAAGCCTGGATTTTTTGAATGCGACCTTGTAGCGCATTGTGGTGAGACTGTAATGGGCGTATTTTTAAATACCTTGGTTATGACTGATATCGTGACGACATGGACCGAATGCATTGCTTTAATAAAAAAAGTGCAACGGATGTTGTTTTAGGATTCAATATTGCAAGTCAACGGTTACCGTTTAAGGTATTAGGAATTGATGTAGATAATGGGGGTGAATGTATTAACTACGATGTTCTAGATTATTGCACAGAAAATAATATAACGTTCACGCGTTCTCGTGCGTATACAAAGAATGACCAGGCACAGGTTGAACAAAAGAATGGCTCTATTGTGCGCCGGTTAATAGGGTATGACCGATATGAAACAGAAGAGGCGTGGGAAACCCTGTGTGCGCTATATGCGGTGTTGCGACTTTATATTAATTGTTTTCAGCCTTCGCTTAAATTAGTGGCAAAGGTCAGAAAAGGTTCAAAAACAATAAAAAAATAGAATACGGCAAAAACACCGTATCAAAGAGTACTGAATAGTCCACATATATCATCTGCGAAGGTTACAGCGTCGCGTTAGTGAAATGAGGGTCCAACAAAATTACCGGGAAAAGAGATATCAGGAATTGATGCTGGAAGAAAAATTAATCACAAGTGACGCTACTTCAGGTATTATTGAGTCCGGCTGAAGCTATGTGCATTTTCTGGTCAACGTCAATTACAGGTAGTGTGTTTTTCTAATGATGCAATACGACCGGCAAAGATAATTGTCGTTTGATAGTTCTAAAAACCCCAAGCCATTTTAATCTGCCAGACTCTTTCAGGGTAGAAGACCAGTGCTCGAGCACCAGGAGTAACCTATTCTGTCATATACTAGGGCGAGATGGGCGAAGGCAACGTCCCCCTAAAAATCAACTGCGAAGAGTCTATATTGGGTGGGTTGGCAGATGTAATCCTATGGATCTATTGAGAATTTCTAGGCGGAATTCAAGATAGAAGATAAATAAAATGATCATGCATTAAAAAAGCGCAATGTTCGCGCTTTTTTAAAGAGCACTTCGTTGGCAGTAACTCTGAACCACACATTCCACTAAGTGGAGTTGGATAGGACCGCTTCAGGCTTCTTGCTACGAGGCAAGCTTGCACACCGCGACCACTACCCTGGTTCCGAATTATTTCAGTATCGGCTCAGAAATATCGTGCCACTCAAAATGCTCACCTTCATTATAGTCAATGTAAACCTAAATGTAAATGTCCATTAATTCTTCTTATTAAACCGCGTCTTAGGAAATTCAATGTTAATGCAAAAGCCGGTATCGGTTTCAGGGTGGGTGCTTTCCAGGGTAATAATGCCTTTATGTAGATCTGCAATTTGTTGCACGATGGCTAAGCCTAAACCGCTGCCATGCGCTTTGTTGCCCAACACGCGGTAAAAGCGTTCAAAGATGCGTTTACGATAAGCCGGTGGCACACCAGGGCCATTATCAGACACTTGTAAGACAATAGCGTGGGGTTTTTCTTCTAAGCGCACCCAAATATTGGAATTTGGTGGGCTGTAGCGTACCGCATTGTCTAGTAAATTGCGTATGAGTATAGATAGGCTGGTCATTTGTCCTTGTAGTGCCAAAGCATGCTCTGGCGAAATTAATTCTATGTCAATATTTTTTGCTAGGGCTTTAGGCACGACATCGGTTATTTCATCTACGGTTAACCTGCGCATATCAAAGGTGCTGATGTCCGTTAACGCATAGGCTTCTTCTGGGACAATACGGCTTAAGGTTAATAATTGTTGAACAATATGGGTGCTGCGATCGGCAATGCTGATCAATTTATTCAATGATTCTTTACGCTCTTCTGGATCTTTTAATCTTAAAGCCAATTGCGCCTGCGATTTTAAGGCCGCGAGCGGTGTGCGCAATTCATGGGCGGCATCCGCGGCAAAGCGTTTTTCCCTCTCAAAAGCACTTTGTAAGCGAGTCAATAGTTTATTCAGCTCGTCGACCAAAGCAGAGATCTCAATGGGGACGGAAGTGGAGTCGACTATCGATAAATTAGAGCGATCGCGATTGGAAACTTCATAGGCAATTTTTTTTAAGGGCGATAAGCCTTTGCCAATGGTGATCCATATCATAAAGCCTAATAGGGGGTAAATTAATAGCATGATAAAAATATCATCTCTGGCAATGCTGCGCGCGAGCTTTACCCGAGAATCAAAGCGTTCGGCAACGACGATTTTAAAATGAGTGTCTGCATCTGTCATTGTAAAAGAGCGCCAAGTATTACCTTTTATTTTAATATTCGAAAACCCTTCTTCACCGCTCGATAAAGTTTCTAATGGTGCGTTAGCGGAGCGTATTAATAAATTGTCTTTTACGTCCCATACTTGAAACTGAAACTTGTCCTCCAAGGTCAATGTTTTTTTTACGTCAGGGCGAGAAAATTGATGCTGAGCATTCGGAATGTCATTTAGCTGCTCTTGAATTTGCAAGAGGTCCCGTTTTGTAAATTCAGGGCCAATTAAAGCTTGAAAAACGAGGCCTGATTGTCCTAGAAGGCCATCCAAATGTTGCTCAATGTCTCTTTGATCTAACATGTAGTTTCCGATGACCGTTAATGTGGTGGTCACGGTAATCCAAATTAAAAGGTTAAAGAGTAAAAATTTTCGTATTGAATAGGTCATGCAATGTGCTCACTTTGTTTGCTATACTCTATGCATTTTATTTTTAGGGGGTGTTGCCTTCGCCCATCTCGCAACTGCTATGAGTATATGCCTAGGGTTGCTTTTGGATTAGGACACCTCTTTTTCAACCATATATCCCACGCCGCGTATGGTGCGTATAGTGTCGTTACCAAATTTCTTACGTAGATTATGGATATGGACTTCCAAGGCGTTGGAATCTACATCTTCATCCCAGCTGTAAATACTTTGTGTGAGTTGTTCACGGGATAAGGCTTTGCCAGGATTTTCTAATAATTTTTGCAATAAAGCAAATTCTCGGCGTGGCAGGCTGAAAGATTGATTTTCAAACTGAACGGTATGTGCAGCGGGGTCTAAGGTGATGCCTTTGTAGAGGATAATAGGATTGGCACGCCCAGAATCGCGGCGGCGCATGGCGCGTATGCGCGCAGACAATTCGTCTAAGTCGAAGGGCTTAACCATATAGTCGTCAGCACCCATGTCCAATCCTTTGATGCGTTCTTCTATGGCTTCGTGGGCGGTGAGGATTAGGATAGGGATGGAAATACCCTGGTTGCGCACGATACGCAACACGTCTAAGCCTGAGATCTTAGGCAAACCTAAATCTAAGATGGCAACATCAAAGCTTTCACTCGATAAAGCACTGACCGCTGATTGGCCGTCTTTTACCCAATCGACCGTGCTGCCTTCTCGGGTTAATGCCGAGCGAATGATTTCGCCTAGGTCTTCATCGTCTTCTACTAATAATGCGCGCATGGGTTCATTCTCCAGAGCTTTAAAACATGGGGTATAGGATAGCTTGAAATGACGAAAAGAGCAATTTTACGGAGGCTTAGGGTGGGTTGGGTTCTACGCGTACAGCAATAGGTGCAAGGGTCTAAAATAAGCCAATACCTCAGGGTTATGGATAAACGATAGATTATAAGGGTGTTCGGCGTAATGGCGGCGAAAATCACGGCTTTCAGGAAACGCATCGATTGCTTTGGCTAAACGTCCCCACAGTAGTAGTTCAGTCTTGGGTACGGATTTGCTGATTAAGCAAAGCAATTTGGCCATGAAGGGTTGCCATGATTTAGTATCGGTCTCAACGGGCTTTTCGGATAAAACCAGGGAGGCATTGAGCAGTAAAAAGCCATTTTCTGCTAAGCGGGCGAATAATTGCGGTAGCGTTTGTATTAATTTTGACTTATCCAGGGCTGCAATGGCAGGTTGCGACAAGTCTTCTGCCGACAAGAGCCCTTCTGCCAGTAGCAACATTTTTACGATATTGCGCAGCGAGGTAGCACGGTTGATTCTTTTAGAAAGTCCTGTTGGACTCCATAGTGTATCTACACTGGCGTCGTAAAAAGCGTAGCCATTCGCGGATATGGCGCGAGGATAGGGCGACTCACCGAACAAAATGACTTTTAAATGGGGTAATGGCAGTGAAAAGGCATTAAACAAGGCAGCAGGGCCTGGCAGCCAATTTGGATTTTCAAGCAAGCTGTGCTTATAATCGGGGCAGACCGCTTTAAAAGCGCTTTGTACTAAAGGAAGCCAGCTGGGGTCTATAGCTGAGAAATTAAATGTCATTTTTTGTACTCTACCTGAGGGGGTATTCATGGATCACGCATTACTTGAGATTTTAGTGTGCCCGATTTGCAAAGGTAAATTAGTTTACCATAAAACAGCCAAAGAATTACTGTGTAAGGCCGATAGGCTGGCCTATCCTATACGAGACGACATTCCCGTCATGTTGAGCAATGAGGCGCGTAAACTGAGTTTAGAAGAGTACGATAAACTTTAATCACTGAGTTCTCCACGAAGATTCCGGCCATAGTGTTGCCGTATCCAAGTAGGGTCGTCGGAAAGGCTGCATAAGAATTGTAATTTCACAGTGGCAGCCTCTGGTGTCATATCCTGCGACGAAACAACCCCTATTTGTTGCAAGGCTTGGCCAGTGGCGTAACTGCCCATATTCACATGCCCTTTTAGGCATTGCGAGTAATTGGCAATGATGACGCCGCGCGCAATCGCGTTTTCCACGAGCGAAAATAGTTTTTTGTCCTCGGTGGGTACGTTGCCGCTGCCATAGGTTTGTAATAGCAGTGCGCGCAAGGGGAGGTTTAACAAGGCTTCTAAGGTATTTAAGGGGAAGCCAGGGAAAAAATGAAAATGGGCCAGGTTAACCGATTTATATTTGTGTAAATTTAGCGTTCTGGTGTCAGTTTTGCAAAAACGATGGGTGTGCGCCAATAATTCGCTGCTTACCTCCGCTAAGGGTGGGTAATTGGGGGACAAAAAGGCATTATAACCGATGGCGTCAATTTTATGGGCGCGATTACCGCGCAATAGGTAATGGTTGAACAATATGGCGACCTCAGGAAAACAGTATCGACTGGCAAGTAACAAGGCCGAAATTAGATTTTCTCTGGCATCAGAATGGGCCTCGGTCAAAGCCACTTGCGCACCGGTTAAGATAACGGGCTTATTTAAGCCCTCTACCATAAAAGACAAGGCACAAGCCGTGTATGCCATGGTATCGGTACCGTGCAATATGATAAAACCGTCGTAATCTGCATACGCTTTGACGATGTCTTTGGCTAACACATTCCAGTGGTGTAGCGTCATATTCGAAGAGTCGATTAAGGGTGTGTATTCAATGATGTCGTAATAGGGCATATCCTCATGGCTAAACGCGCGGTCTTCGGCCATTAATTTTGAGAGTAGACCGGCGGTGGGTTGATAGCCTGTGGCAGTTTTCGCCATACCTATGGTGCCGCCTGTGTATAAGATTAATATAGACTTTTTCATGGAACCCTCAGAATATTTTTTTGTTGTTACCTACATTATATGCCATAATGGCCAATATCCAAATAAAGCTATTGGGAGGGGCAAAATGAGCCTTTTTAGTATACTGGCAGCGGTCTTAACCTTTGCGGTTGCAGTCGCCTATATCAATTACCGTACTATCCGCCTGCCTGCCGTCATTGCCATTATGGGGGCGTCGTTAGCACTATCCTTAATGTTAATTATTGCCGGTAAATTTGGTCTTGTGGACACTAAAAATGCATTGTCACTGATCTTGGTTAAAATTGATTTTCATCAATTATTGATGGATGGGATGTTAAGCTTTTTACTATTTGCGGGCGCTTTGAATATTGATATCAGCCATTTGCAAGCACGCAAGTGGGAAATTAGTCTATTGGCCTCATTGGGAACGGTGGTGTCTACAGCCTTGATTGCTGTTTTAGTCTATTACTTAGTCCCTTTATTCGGTTTTCATTTAGCCTTTATCTATTGCTTGTTATTCGGGGCCTTGATTTCACCTACCGATCCCATCGCGGTGGTAGCCTTATTTAAAGCCCTAGGCGCGCCACGACAAATGAGCGTTTTTTTAGAAGGCGAATCACTCTTTAACGATGGCGTAGGGATTGTTATTTTCTTATCTTTGTACCAATTGGCTTTTGGCGGGCAGGAAATTAGTTTTACGAGTGTCAGCACCCTATTTTTACAGCAAGCGGTAGGCGGCATGGCTTATGGCGCGGGTTTAGGCTTTTTAGCCTATTTTCTCTTAAAACCCATAGACGATCACAAAATTGAAATTTTAGTGACCTTGGCGATAGTCAGTGGGGGGTATGCATTTGCTGAATGGCTGCATGTTTCTGGTCCCTTGGCAATGGTGGTAGCGGGTTTATTTATAGGCAATCAAGGCCGTTATTTTTACATGTCCAAGAAAACACGCGAAAGCTTAGATACCTTTTGGGAGGTGGTGGATGAAGTGCTAAATGCCGTATTGTTTTTATTGATAGGTCTAGAATTATTGGTGGTTGATATAAAATGGGCAGGCTTCTTGTTAGCCCTTACGGTTATTCCGCTGGTGTTAATGGTGCGTTGGTTGTGTGTAGCCACTCCCATGGCCTTTTTTAAAAGACGGCAAGTGTATTCCCCGTATATGATTTATATCTTAACCTGGGGCGGATTGCGCGGGGGCTTAGCGGTGGCATTGGCATTGGCTCTGCCGGCTATGGCGGAACGCGACATCATACTGACCATGACCTATGCAGTGGTGGTTTTTTCCATCCTCGTTCAAGGCTTGACAATGAAGCCATTATTGCGTAAAAGCTTAGCAATGAAGCAAACTAAAGCAGAAAAGGAGCCAATATGATCACAATCAAAACAAATTATGGCGGGATTACATTAAGCCTACATGAGGATAAAACGCCTATCACGGTGGCTAATTTTTTAGCTTATGTTAAAGATGGATTTTACAATGGCACTATTTTTCATAGGGTTATCCCTAAATTTATGATCCAAGGTGGTGGTTTTGATGAATCATTTCAGCAGAAAAAAACAGGTGCCACCATTGAAAATGAAGCCAATAAGGGCGTTAAAAATACGCGTGGCACCATTGCTATGGCGCGTACAGCAGATCCTCATTCGGCAACAGCGCAATTTTTTATTAACGTGTCCGACAATACTTTTTTAGACTTTAAACAACCTAGTCGCGATGGCTGGGGTTATTGTGTTTTTGGTGAAGTGATTTCAGGACTGGATATTGTAGATAAGATTGAACAAGTATCAACCCATTCTCGTTTAGGTCATCAAGATGTGCCACAGCACGATGTCATCATTGAAAGCATTGAAGTACATGATGATACCGTCTAAACAAAACGTGCCCTTAGTCGCCGTGGTGATGGGTTCACAATCCGATTGGGCCTGTATGCAACACGCAAGTCAAGCATTAGAGACGCTGTCTATTGCCCATGAAGTAAGCATCGTCTCGGCGCACCGTACCCCCGACCGTTTATTTGAATACGCCTCTACTGCCAGCGCACGGGGCTTAAAGATCATTATTGCGGGTGCGGGAGGGGCTGCGCATTTACCCGGTATGTTGGCGGCAAAAACGATTGTGCCCATACTGGGGGTGCCTATAGAGGCAACGCCCTTGCAAGGATTAGATGCCTTGTTTTCTATAGTGCAAATGCCAGGCGGTGTGCCTGTGGCCACATTTGCTGTGGGCCGTCCCGGTGCTATCAACGCGGCACTATTTGCAGCCCAAATATTGGCATTGAATCATGAATCTATACATACAGCGTTAACACACTATCGAGCACAACAAACCGAGCAAGTATTAGCGCACCTAGACCCTAGAGACAGCAAAAAATGAATAAAACCATCGGTATTCTAGGCGCAGGTCAACTGGCTAGAATGCTGGCACTAGCAGCGCATGAGCTCGGGGTTAAAACCATTTGCTATGATGCCAATGACATAACTTCCGCAGCAGCCGTCACGCAAACAATGCAAGGCCGTTTTGAAGATGAAAAAGGTTTATTAGATTGGGCCAATCGCTGCGACGTTATTACCTATGAAACCGAGAATATTCCTTTGGCCGCAACGGATATTTTGGCAGGAAAGGGTATAGAAGTGTATCCATCGCGGCGTGCATTGGCGATGATGCAAAACCGCAACTTAGAAAAAACATTTTGTAGGCAATTGGGCATACAAACCGCGGAATTTTTCATCGTTCATAATGAAGAAGAATTACGAGAAGCGGTGTCCTTATTGGGTTATCCTTGCGTGTTAAAAACAACCACACAAGGCTACGATGGCAAAGGACAATATCGTTTAAATGATGAGACTGAGGTATCTGCTTTATCTTTATTTTGGGATAGAGAATATATATTAGAACAGTGGTTAGAGCACGATGGCGAATGTTCACTATTAAGCGTGCGTGACCACGCGGGCCATATAAAACATTATCCGCTCACATACAATCAACATGAACAGGGTATGTTAGCTTATTCTCGAGCGCCTTATCCTGATTGCGCGATGCAGAAAAAAGCGAATGACATAGCCGAGCGTATTGTGCAGCATTTTTCTTATGTAGGGGTGCTGGCGATTGAATTTTTTATGGTGGGTGAAGAATTACGTATCAACGAAATGGCACCACGGGTACATAATTCATTTCATTGGACCCTAGAAGGGGCCAATACCAGTCAATTTGCCAATCATATACGGGCGTTATTGCATTTGCCCTTAGGGGATTGTGAGGCCATTGGAACCAGTCATCTATTCAATTGTATAGGCCAAATGCCCGCCTGTGAGCGCATTTTATCGTATTCAGGGGTTTATTACCATGACTATGGTAAAATGGCACGCCCTGGACGAAAATTAGGACATGTTACCTGGTGCGATTTTAACCATCCAGGTGACACTGAAATAGCCACCGTGCTGCGGTCAGAAATTAATAATATTTACAACTAGGAAATAACCATGAATTTAAATGCGAGCAATTCTTTTATAGTGCGTCTTAAGTTAAAGCACGATACGGCTTTATTGTCACAAGTCATGACGGTGATTGCCGATTGCGGTGCTTCTTTGGGGGCGATGGATATTATTCGTTTTGAAGACGGAAAAAGTATCCGCGACTTAACTTTGTATGCACAAGATGCCGATCACATGGAAAGCATCGTTGTGGCTTTGAATGCCATGCCTGAAGTCCAGGTGGTCCATTATTCCGACCGCACCTTTTTGATGCACATAGGTGGTAAGATTTGCATTAAGAGTAAAGTACCGATTAAAAACCGTGATGATCTATCGATGGCCTACACGCCAGGTGTGGCGCGGGTGTGTATGGCGATACATGAGGATCCCAAACGTGCTTATAATTTAACGATCAAACGCAATATGGTGGCCGTGGTTACAGATGGCACGGCCGTATTGGGTTTAGGCGATATAGGTCCCTTGGGTGCTTTACCGGTGATGGAAGGAAAAGCAATGCTGTTTAAAGATTTTGCCGATGTGGATGCTTTTCCTATTTGTTTGGACACTAAAGACGTAGAAGAAATCATTGCCACCGTTAAGCGCATTGCGCCGGTATTTGGAGGGATTAATTTAGAGGATATTTCTTCGCCACGCTGCTTTGAAATAGAAGACAGGTTGAAAGAAGAATTGGATATCCCCGTATTTCACGACGACCAACACGGTACCGCTATAGTCTTTACCGCGGGCCTTATCAATGCTTTAAAAATTGTTAAAAAGCCCATTGCGGATTTAAAAGTAGTGGTGAGTGGCGTGGGCGCTGCGGGCGTTGCCTGCACTAAAATGCTGATTAATTTAGGCGTTAAGAACATCATCGGTTGTGATCGTAAGGGTGCCATTTGCAAATCTCGTCAGGATCTAGATGCGGTGAAACAAATCTATTTAGAAATGACCAATCCCAACGATGAAAGCGGCTCCATTTCCGACGTCATGCGCGGCGCTGATGTATTTGTGGGTTTGTCTGCACCGAATTTATTAAGCGTAGACGATGTGCGTGCTATGGCGAAAGATCCCATTGTATTTGCCATGGCTAATCCTACGCCTGAAATTATGCCGGAAGTAGCACGCGATTATGTCGCCATTATGGCAACGGGGCGTAGCGATTACCCTAATCAAATCAATAATGTGTTGGCTTTTCCGGGAATATTCCGCGGCGCTTTAGATGTGCGGGCACGGGACATCAACGAAGAAATGAAGTTGGCTGCAGCGCATGCCATTGCCAACGTGATTGAACCGGAAAACTTAAATCCCGATTACATTATCCCCAGCGTATTCGATACCCGTGTCGTTATAGCCGTTGCTGAAGCCGTTAAAAAAGCGGCGATAGAAACTGGCGTGGCGGAAAAGCCGGGGAATTGACCCCTTTGCGTTGTGAGTGCCTATCACTGGCATATTGGCTGCCGCGGTCCGTGTGCCAGAGCAAGCCTTTTTTAGGCTTACGCGACCATATACTTATAGCAGTTGATTTTTAGGGTAGAAGACTAGTCCTCGAGCCTCAGGAGTGACGTATTCTGTCATATACTAGGGCGAGATGGGC